>JBJMPB010000507.1:0-2602 GCA_045803455.1 Gemmatimonadales bacterium
GCCTGGGTGGCTCACATGCAGACGCTGGGCCCGAAACCGCCGCCCGGCGCCAAGCCCGCGGCGGGAAGTAAGCCGGCTGCGTCATCATCCACCGGCGCGGTCCATACAGCAACCGCGGGCGCGACGGTTCAGCAGCCGGGCCCCGCTCAGAAGCCGCAGGGCTCGAATTACGCCACCGGCGAGCAGCTGTTCATGACCAAGGGATGCGTGGGTTGCCATTCCCTGCAGGCGGTGAACGCCCCCAAGGGCATGGTGGGACCCAATCTGGCAAACGTCGGCGCCCGCTCCTACATCGCGGCCGGTACGCTGAAGAATACGGATGAGAACCTGGCTCGCTGGATCCGGAACCCCCAGGCGATCAAGAAAGGGGTTCTCATGCCCAATCTGGGCGTGAGCGAACCGGAATCCCGGGCTCTGGCGGCGTATCTCCGGGGCCATCAGTAGATCCATCTGACCACAATGATGAAAAGGTTCGTATGGCAACCAGGGTTCTAGATCAGCATCAGGTCCACGCAGCGGCACACGGTGAGCACACCGGACTCTGGAGCTGGATCACCACGGTCGACCACAAGCGGATCGGCATCCTGTATGGTGCCACGGCCTTTCTGTTCTTCCTGATGGGCGGAATCGAGGCTCTCCTGATTCGGATCCAGCTGGGCAGTCCGGAGAATACCTTTCTGTCGCCCGAGCGGTACAACGAGCTGTTCACCATGCATGGCACGACCATGATCTTCCTCGCGATCATGCCCCTGTCGGCCATGTTCTTCAACTACATGATCCCGCTCCAGATTGGGGCCCGGGATGTGGCCTTCCCCCGGCTGAATGCCTTCAGCTACTGGGTCTTCCTGCTGGGTGGTCTCTTCTTGAATGTCAGCTGGCTCTTCAACGCGGCGCCGGACCAGGGCTGGTTTGGTTATGCCAACCTGACCTCGCGGCAGTACTCGCCCGGCATGAACGTGGACTTCTGGATGCTGGGGCTTCAGATCCTGGGCATCGCCTCCCTGGCCGCGGCGGTGAACTTCTTCGTCACCATCATCAATCTCCGCGCTCCCGGCATGAAGCTGATGCGGATGCCGATGTTTGTCTGGATGAGCTTCATCACCCAGGTGCTGCTGCTGCTCGCTTTCCCGGTCATCACGGTGGCCCTGATACTGCTGATGTTCGACCGTTTCTTCGGCACCCACTTCTTCGTGCCGTCGGGCGGCGGCGATCCGATTCTCTGGCAGCACCTGTTCTGGATCTTCGGCCATCCCGAGGTCTACATCCTGATTCTGCCGGCGTTCGGCATCATCTCCGAAATCCTGCCGGTCTTTTCCCGGAAGCCGCTCTTCGGCTATGCCGCCATGGTGTTCTCCGGGGTGTTCATCGCATTTCTCGGATTCGGGGTGTGGAGTCACCACATGTTCGCCACCGGCATGGGGCCGATTGCGGATACCTTCTTTGCCCTGAGCACCATGCTGATTGCCATTCCCACCGGGGTGAAGATCTTCAACTGGATCGGCACCATGTGGGGCGGCTCACTGCAGTTCCGTACTCCAATGCTTTTCGCCATCGGCTTCATCGCCATGTTCATCATCGGTGGCCTGTCCGGCGTGATGCACTCGGAGCCGCCCGCCGACCTGCAGCAGACCGACACCTACTTCATCGTCGCTCACTTTCACTACGTCATGTTCGGCGGCAGCATCTTCGGTCTGACGGCCGGAGCCTACTATTGGTGGCCGAAGATGTTCGGCCGCATGCTGAGCGAAAAATTGGGCAAGCTGCACTTCTGGCTGATGCTGATCGGGTTCAATGTGACGTTCTTTCCCATGCACTTCGTGGGGTTGCACGGCATGCCGCGGCGGACCTACACCTATCCCGCGGGCTTGGGCTTCGAGACCCTGAATCGGATCGAGACTGTGGGTGCCTTCATCCTCGGCTTCTCGTTCCTCGTGTTCCTGATCAATGTGTTCCAGACCTGGCGAAAGCCGCGAAATGCTCCGGCCGATCCCTGGAATGGAGCGACACTGGAGTGGTCGATCCCCTCGCCGCCTCAGGAATGGAACTTCGCCCAGATACCCGTCGTCCACGGCCGGGATGCGCTGTGGGAGGCCAAGCGAGAGCAGGGGAGAACGGCCCTTCCGGAGCCGGCGCGGGTGAGCGGAGCGGGAATTCACTTGCCCAACCCTTCCTTCTGGCCCCTGGTATCTGCCGTCGGAGTTGCCTCAGTTTTCATCACTCTGATGCTGCTGGGACACGACAAGGCCGGTGCGCTCCCGGTAATTGCCGCGGTAGCGCTCTTGTTCTTTGGAGTGTATCGGTGGGCCTTCGAGCCGGCAGGGTGATAGCAGTGAACAGTTAACGGTGAATGGAAAGATCCCTTCGCCACCGGTTCACTGTTGAATGTTTACTGTTCACGTTTTTGGTAGGAGTAACCGTGACCGCAGTCGCGCACGACGTTCCCCACGGGCTCGAGCACGCCACCGCAACCGGCTTGGACAGCCGCAAGCTGGCCATTTGGACCTTCATCGGGTCAGAATGCATGTTCTTCGCGACGCTGATCTCGAACTACCTGGTGCACAAGGGAAAGAGCCTGGTGGGCCCGCTCCCCCACGAGGCCTGG
>JBJMPB010000065.1:0-3093 GCA_045803455.1 Gemmatimonadales bacterium
AGCGACATTCCACCTCCATCACCGCCACCGGGCCATGGGACACCCGTCCCAGAAAATCGGCCAGCAGACCGCAGCTCAGATGACAGGATGGATACTGTCCCTCCGGCTGATCCAGCGCCTCGGCCCAGTTCTCCGAGTCCAGCGCCAGCACCGCTTCACCCAACGGCAGAGACGTCAGCTTGCCCCAGCCCTGCTCGGCGAAGAAGTCGGAGAGCACCTCGCCCAGGAACCGCACGTCGAGGTCACCCGGCGACTCGACGTTCCGCTCGGCCGCGAGCCATCGGGCGAATGCGTCGTACAGCTCCTCGCCCCCGGCAAAGCCGGCCTCCTGGAGATGCGTGGCGGCCTGGATCCCGGCGTCCCGCTCGAGCGAGGCGCGGAGCTGATGAATCACACGTCTTCCCAGCCTGAGTTCAGTCATATCCCCGATGGTGAGCGGTGAGCGGTGAGCAGTAAGCGGGAATACTAAACGAAAAGCATGGCCCCGACCATTGATCTGGCGGCTGTTGGGCGGCCCGCTCACCGCTCACCGCTTACCGCTCACTCTCTTCAGGAACTCCGCTTCATCGATGACCTCAACGCCCAGCGATTTTGCCTTGTCCAGCTTGCTGCCGGCATCGTCACCCGCGACCACCGCATCCGTTTTCTTGCTCACGCTGCTCCCGACCCGCCCTCCCGCCTCTTCGATCAGCGTCGTAGCCTGAGAGCGTGAAAGCGTTGGCAGGCTGCCGGTGAGCACGTAGCTCTTGCCCGCCAGCGGACCATCGGATTTGGAAGCCTTAGGCTCGGTGGTGTTCACACCCGCTGCCTTGAGCCGCTCCAGCAGCTCCTGATTCCTGGGCTCGCTGAAGAACGCGCTCACACTCTTGGCGATCACCGGGCCGATCCCCGGGATTCCGCTCAACTTTTCTTCGCAGGCCGCCTTTGCCAGGGCTTCGAGTTTGCCGAACCGGCGTGCGAGCAGCTGCGCCGCGGTAAAGCCCACGTGAGGGATGCCGAGCCCGAAGATGAGGAGCGAGAGCGGCCGGTCCTTCGAGGCCTGGATCGCGGCGACCAGCTGTTCGGCCGACTTCCGGGCATAGCCTTCCAGCTCGACGATCTGATCGGGCGTGATGGCGTACAGGTCCGCCACGTTTTCGATCAGCTTTTCGTCCAGCAGCTGCCGCACCCGCTCGTATCCCAGTCCCCGGATGTCCATCGCTCCGCGCGACGCGAAGTGCACCACGCCCTCCAGCACCCGGGCAGGGCAGGAGACGTTGGGGCAGTAGCGCATCGCCTCATCTTCGATCCGGGGCGTGGGGCTGTTGCAGGCAGGGCAGTGGTCCGGCATCTGCCACGGCCCGCTCCGTTTCACTCCGTCCCGGATGATCGGCCGCACGATCTGGGGAATCACCTCGCCCGCGCGGATGACCTCGACCCGATCACCGATCCGGATGTCCTTGGTGGCGATGAGGTCCTCGTTGTGCAGCGTCGCCCGGCTCACGGTGACGCCGGTGATCTGCACCGGCTGCAGGATGGCGTAGGGATTGAGCGCGCCAGTACGGCCCACATTGACCGCGATGTCGAGCAGCTCGGTTTCGGCCACCTCGGGCGCAAACTTCCGGGCGATAGCCCAGCGCGGCTCGCGTCCGCCGACCACGCCGAGCTCGCCGTGCAGCGCGAGTCGGTCGACCTTCACCACGACACCGTCGGCCTGGAAATCGAGATTGGGGATCAGCGTCTCGTAGCTCTCGATCGCGGTCTGCACTTCGGCGAGGGTGTTGAACCGCTTGCGATGGGGCTCGACCTGAAAGCCCCAGCCGGCAAGCAGATCGAGGAGCTCGGATTGGGTGCGCACGGTGATGCGGCCGTCGATCACCTCGAGCGCATAGGCGAACATCCGGAGCCGGCGGCGGCGGGTGATCGCGGGATCGAGCATGCGAAGCGCGCCGGCGGCCGCGTTCCTGGGATTCGCGAAGAGCGGCTCGCCCAGCTTCTCCCGCTCTTTGTTGGTCCGGGTAAAGCTGGCGAAAGGCAGGTAGACCTCGCCCCGGATCTCCATCACTTTCGGGTGATCTTTGCCTTTAAGTGAAAGCGGTATGTCATGGATAGTGCGGAGGTTAGGGGTGACATCCTCACCTATTGTCCCATTACCTCTCGTCGCGCCGACCTTGAGCTTGCCGCTCTCATAGGTGAGGCTCACCGCGGTGCCATCGATCTTCACTTCGGTAGTGTAGCCGGCGGTTTTTACCTCGGAGACCTGCCGAGCATTTCGTTCCTCCCACGCGGTCAGCTCCTCGGCGCTGAAGGCGTTGGCCAGCGACAGCATGGGACGTAGGTGCGGGTGCTTGGTGAGCGCGGTGCTTGCAATTGCGCCGACCCGCTGCGTCGGACTGTCCGGACTCTGCAGCTCGGGATGCTCGGTCTCGAGCGCCTGGAGCTCGCGGAAGAGCCGATCGTACTCGGCGTCCGAGATCTCGGGAGCGTCATTGACGTAGTAGGCGTGATTGGCGCGCTCGATCTGTTCGCGCAGACGGGCGGCCTGCTGTGCTGGTAGCATGGTGTGATAATAACGCGAACCCAGGAGGCTGACGTAATGATCCACCTCGCCAGGACACGAGGCTCCGGCGGGGCTCTTCCAGTATCAGGCTGGTCCGCTCCGGCCTCCCACTTGGCTGCGTCACAGACACAGTCGGCTGCCCGGAACTCGCACTAGGGGACGCGGAAGTCACGTAGGTCCGATACGACCTCGCACCTCAGCCCACAAACGTCACGGAGGTCCACGGGGAGCTCACACTTGGGGTCGCGGAAGTCCCGCATGTGGACCTAGAACTCACACTGGCGGCAGCGGGAGTCACGCAGCTCGGCTGGGAGCTCGTACTTGGGCCGGGGCAAGTCAGGCAGGTAGGTTGGGAGCTCACACGTGGAGGGACCGAAGTCAGGATCGGCCGCTGAGAAGTCACGCTAGTCTCTTCGGAACTCGCACTTGAGGCGTTGAGACTCGCACTTCTCGCGTCACCTTGAACACTTTAGACCTCGGCATCTTCGCAGTCACGTTCACATATTCGGCTTTGTCCCCGAAAACGCACGCAACTCCGGACCAACTTCGTAACG
>JBJMPB010000081.1:0-2864 GCA_045803455.1 Gemmatimonadales bacterium
CGTGCGCACCCTGCAGGAGTTCCTCCGCGACCACGACTGGTCCTTCCCGCAGGCCCGCGAACGCCTGCAGGGCCATGTCGCCGCCCTGTTGCCCTCCCTGCCCGCGGACGGCCTGGGCAACGTCGGCCTGATTGACGAGACCGCTTCCGTGAAGTCCGGCACCCAGACCCCCGGCGTCAAGCGGCAGTGGTGCGGCCACCTGGGCAAGACCGAGAACTGCGTGGTCACCGTCCACCTGGGCGTCTGCCGAGGCCGCTACAAGACCCTGTGCGACACCGAGCTGTACCTGCCCGAGGATTGGGCCGCCGACCGCGAGCGCTGCCGGCAGGCGGGCATCCCCGTGGACCTGGTGTACCGCCCCAAGTGGCAGATCGCCCTGGAGGAGCTGGACCGGGCCCGGGACCACGGGCTGGCGCTGGACTGGCTGACCTTCGACGAGGAGTACGGCAAGGCCCCGGAGTTCGTCTGCGGGCTGGACGAGCGGGGGCGGCGCTTCGTGGGGGAGGTGCCCAAGACCCTGTCGTGCCTGGCGGTCAGCCGGTCGGGACACAGGCCCGAGGCCGCGGTGAAGGGGCGGCCGGCGGAGGAGGTGGTGCGGCAGAGCCCGGCGTTCTTGCGGCAGCCGTGGCAGCGGGTGCAGCTGTCGCGGCAAACGCTGGACGAGCAGGTCTGGGAGGTGAAGGCGGCGCAGGTCTGGCAGGTGCAAGACAAGCAGTGGAGCCAGAGGACGTACTGGCTGCTCTGGGCCCGGAACGTGCGCACGGGGGAGGAGAAGTATTTCCTGTCCAACGCGGCGGCGGACGCCAAGGTGGCGACGCTGGTGCGCGTGGCCTTCCGCCGCTGGAACGTGGAGCACAGCTTCCGGGTGGCCAAGAGTGAGCTGGGCTTGGCGCACTATGAAGGCCGCAACTATGTGGCGTTGATGGTATGCGCTCACCGGGCGACCGGAGATGGGGACCTTTGGAATCAGGGGAGCAAAGCGCAGCGTGGACAACAAGCCGAGAGGCGGCTTGTTGTCCGGCTGAGGAATCGGACGGCGGGTGAGATTCACAGAGGGGTTGGCAACAGGGAAGGAGGGGCGCGGTTGTGCCGGCAGGCGAGGATACAGGCACTCAGATAGTCCAACACCTTCTTGCCTTGCCGCCGGCAGGTGTGAACCACCGTCAGGATGCGCTCGACGAAGCGGCTGCCTTGCTCGCTGTCTGTGCCGCCACTGACCTTCCGCCACAACACCCCGTGACGCTCGCTCTGCTCGGCCTCGTTGTTGGTCGGCTCTACCCCTTCTGTGTCCACGAACGTCCACAGCCACCCCTCGTGCCCCAGCAGCTCCTTGCACGTCCCTGCCGTCTTGTCGCAGCCGCACCTCTGCCCAGCCACAAGCGCCCGCCTTACCGCAGAACGGACAGGCTTGATCGCCTGCTGGAATTGCCGCCGCGACAGCTTGCCCTCTTTCAGCTGATGCCACAGGTGGAACAGCTTGTCGCTGTGCTTCAACAAGCGCTCGCCGATGGCCTTGCCCGGACCGCCCCGGTCTATCATCGCCTGGAAGTCGCGGCGCAGGTGCGCCCAGCACCACTGCAGACGCTTGATCCACCAGTACGACTTCAGCCGGTCGCAGGTGGCCACTCCTGAGTAGTGCTTGCCCAGCACTTGCTGGGCCGCCTCGGTCGTCCTGCCTTTGGCGATCCTGAACCACGCCGCCAAAGGCGTCACCACGGCCCACAGGTACGCCTGCTTGTTGGCCTCGCGCCAGGACGTCTCATCAATGTTGACGTTGTGACGGCGGACGTACCCGGCCAGCTGCACCCAGGGCACCAACAACGCCTCAGCGCTGCTGTGCCGCAACTTGCTGACCATGCCGGTGGAGATGCACAGGCCCCACAGGTCCGCTGCCAGATCGGCAACAGGGCGGAGGCCAAGGCGGTATTGCCCCGCCAGCAAGGCCAGGGTGGCCTCCAGCCGCGGGCCGAAATGGCCTTTGACCTCTGGGGGCAACGTGGCACAGGTGGAGGTGTGGCAGCATGGGCATTTCAAGCGGTGTAGCTGATATTCTACGATGTCCGGCACGACCACAGGCAGCTCGGCCACCTGGTGCCGCAGCGGGTTGGGGTCGCTGCCCGTCAGGGGTTTGCCGCAACGGCGACAATGGCTGGGCTTGCAAGGGATCTTCTGGCGGACCTGCTCTGGCGGGACCAACGGGCGCTGCTGGCGGGGGTGGCCGGGCTGGCCGCCGGATTTCTTGCGTGGCTGGCCGGCACGGGCTGGCGGGCGGCGCTTGCGGTGAAAGCGGTCGGAGGAAGGCGGCAGCGACGAGTTGGTGGAATTGGTGCCCAGCTTGGCCAGGGCACCGGCCAGCTGCTTTTGCAGCTGGCCGACTTGCTCTTGCTGCCGCTGGATGACGCCTTTGAGGTCTTCTATCTCGGTCCGCAATTTGCGGATGGTAGCTTCCAGCTCCTCGATACGCCGCTGCGGGTCGGTGCCTTCTAACTCCTGGATCCGCCGCCGCAGAAAGCGCAGATACTCCCGCACCTCCTCCGGGGTGCGTTTCAGCGTTTCCTCATTCACCATGAAGTACGGCGTCATACTTGTTCTACGCACCGGACGACCATCTTGATCGCTCCGCCGCATGAGCGCCTACCTTTGACCTGGTACTGGACCAACCAGTCGAAATGATCTGTGGAGACCGTCCCCGGCGCCTTCTGGTTCCCCACCGCGGCCATGAGGCTTTCGGTCTGATCTAGTTTTCGTTCAAGTTCCCGCTCGATCCGTTCCAGCGTGCGCTTCGTGAACTTGTCCCGAGTTTCGTTCAATGGATTCCACGCTGGACAGATAAACTCCCAGCGTACACCCTCAGTCTCCGCCTT
>JBJMPB010000087.1:0-3067 GCA_045803455.1 Gemmatimonadales bacterium
TGGCTCCCAGGATGCACCACCAGGGCTTGCCCGACACTCTCATGCTGGAGACCAATGGGTTCCCCCGTCAGACGCTCGATAGTCTGCGGGGCCGGGGGCACGCGGTGCTGGAGGATGGGAAATGGGGCGACGTGGAGGGAATCATCCGCACCGTCCAGGGTTGGGAGGGCGTCAGCGATCCGCGGTTGGGTGGAGGGGGCGCAGGCTACTAGATGACAGCTTAGCTCGAAAAACACAGCGTGAGCGGCGAGCGAGAACAAATCCCGCTTACCGCTCACGCCTGTGGCAGTTCCCGCTTACGTTTTTCTTCAGATCTTCCGGAAACTCTCGTCCAGAACCAGTGTCACCGAGGTGCCGGCGGGCACCACTACATCGCGGTCCTTCGTTTCCACAGCGCGCTGGGTTCCCACTGCTCCGCCGATCACGCCGCCAATGATGGCTCCCTTGGCGCTCCCGCCGATGACCCGACCCAGAATCGCACCCGCCGCGGCTCCTCCGCCCACCTTGGCGATGTCACCCGCACCGGTCTTGCGGCCCTCGAGTTTGGATCCTACGTGATCGATTCTGGCGGCTATCGGATAGGACTGACCGTTGATGGTCACCGAGGTCGGCTGCAGGGTCAGCGTGCCCGTCGTGTCGCTCTTGTTCTCGGATTCCTTGATTGCGGTCACCTTGAGAGCAACCTCGGAGCCGGCGGGAATCACGACTCGGCCTGAGTTGTCTTTCACGTCGATGGCGATCTTGGCCATGACCGTGTCACCCACCTTGTTCTTATTGGAACGAATCTCAGCCGTGGTTGCCGCGGTCAGACTGGTGCCCGCGGCCAGACTAGAGCTGGTGGGGGTGGAAGGTGTCGGAGCCGGCGTGGTGGGCCTCGAAGCGGTCGCCGTAGGATTGCTGGATGAGCTCGTTGACGGCCGGGCAGGCTTGGACGGGGTTCTGGGGGCCGGCGCCGGACTGGAAGTACTCGCTGTGGGCCGGTCGTTCAACTCCGCCGTGGTGTCGACCGGCGCAAGCTGAAGGTCACGGCTGAGACTGTCCGCCGTGGCGGTCTGCTCCCGGTCTCCCCGGCCGCAGGCAGCGAGGGCGGCCAACGTCAGCGTTGCAATCATGGTTCTCAACATCGAAGCCTCCTTGATGTGACTTGCTCGGGTTCCGCGGCCCGGTGACATTCAGCTCTGTTATGCGTGAGCTGCGGAGCCTCCTGCCTTATCTCAAACCATACCGCCGAGCCTACCTTGTCGGCTTGACGCTCGTGGTGGTATCGAACTTCTTCGCGACCCTCGGTCCCCGTTTTCTCCAACAAGGCATCGATTCCCTCCGCGCCGGGGGCGAGTTTCGCGAGGTCCAAACGGCGGTTTTTCTGCTGCTCGCCGTTGCCCTGGCAGGCGGTGTGGCTCGCTACGGAATGCGCGAACTGCTCAACAGCGGCAGCCGTCGCGTTGAGACCGATTTGCGAGACCAACTATACGTCCACCTGCAGCGGATGTCGGCCGAATTTTACGACCGGTATCCGACCGGTGATGTGATGGCCCGCACAACCAACGACCTGCTCGCGGTACGAATGGTGGCTGGCCCCGCTCTAATGTATCTGGTCGACACCACTATCCGCGCCCTGCTGGTGGCGCCGGCCATGATCGCCATCAGCCCGCGGCTGACCCTGCTCGCGCTGATACCGCTCCTGGGTCTGCCCGTCGCCATGGTGTCGCTGGGCCGCATGATTCATGTTCGGTCTCAGGCCATTCAGGCCCAGTTCAGCGAGCTCACCACTCACGCTCACGAAAACCTCTCGGGCGTACGCGTGGTGCGGGCCTACCGGCAGGAAGGCGCCGAAATCGAGCACTTCCGCCAGCTGAGCGACGAGTATATGCAGCGCAATCTTGGGCTCGCCCGGGTGCAGGGGGCGTTCTACCCTCTACTTACCCTCCTGGGTGGCGGCAGCGGTTTGGTCGTGCTGTACGCCGGAGGAAGGCTGGTGATGTCGGGCTCGGTTTCGACCGGCGAGTTCGTCGCCTTCGGGGTGTATCTCGCGATGCTGGTCTGGCCGATGATTGCGCTGGGCTGGGCCGTTAATCTGGTGCAGCGAGGGGCTGCCTCCATGGGCCGGATCAATCAGCTCTTTCGGGAGCAGCCCGCCATCACCAGTCCGCTCTCAGCCACTGTCCTGCCGCCGGCAGAGCGGGCGCGGGCCGTGGAGTTTCGCGATGTCTGGTTCCGTTATCCTGGCGCGAAAGAGCGGGGCTGGGTGCTGCAGGAGATCTCCTTCAGGGTGCGGCCTGGAGCGTCGCTGGCCATCGTCGGGGCGACCGGCTCGGGCAAGTCCACTCTGGTCGATCTGCTGGTCCGGGCCTACGACCCTGACCGCGGCTCGGTGCTGATTGACGGCATCGACATCCAAGGACTGGCCCTGGAAGACCTTCGACGCGCGGTCGGGTTCGTGCCCCAGGAAACCTTTCTCTTCGGCGAGACCCTCCGCCGCAATATCCTTCTCGGCGCGCCGGACGATGGGCGGCTGGACGAAGTAGCACGCGTGGCGCAGCTGACGGAGGCCCTGCCAGCCTTGCCGGAGGGATACGAGACTCTGATCGGTGAACGGGGGATCAATCTCTCCGGAGGTCAGAAACAGCGGGCGGCCATAGCGCGGGCCCTGGCCCAGGACCCGCCGATTTTCGTGCTGGACGACGCGTTGAGCGCGGTAGACGCTCAGACAGAGGCCCGCATCCTGGCGGGACTTCGGAGCGCACTCTCCGGCCGGACCAGCATTATTGTGTCCCACCGCCTCGCAGCGGTGCGGGATGCCGATTGGATCCTGGTCCTGGATGGCGGCCGTATTGTGGAACAGGGAGTTCACGCCGAGCTACTGGCTGCCGGTGGTCGGTACTGGGAGCTGCTTCGCCGGCAGCAGATGGAGGAGGAGCTGGAGGAGGAAGGCGTGAACACTGAACAGTGAGAGGTCAACCGGACGCCCGCAGGATTACCTGTTCACCATTCACGGTTCACATTCTTAGAGGTTCGACCTGAGCAAGGCCGGCGTCAGGCCCTGCAACCAGGTCGCCAGCCGGGTGAA
>JBJMPB010000108.1:0-2559 GCA_045803455.1 Gemmatimonadales bacterium
CGGGCAGCAGCCGTCGGTGGTCGCCGCGGCACTGTCGGCCGAACACGGCATCGGCGTCCGGGACGGTGCGTTCTGTGCCCATCCGCTAGTCCGGCACCTGCTGGGTTCCGCCGGCTGCGCGGTGGACGACGGCACCGGCCAGGCGTTGCGTGCCTCTGTCGGCCTCGGCACCACCACCGAGCACGTCCGCCGACTGGTCAGCGCAGTGGAGTCGATCGCTTCGACCGGACCGCGCCGGCGTTACGTGGTGGTCGACGGCCGCCCCGTTCCCGCGGTGGACGACCGCGAGCTGCCGCGCATCGCCGCCTGGCAGCGCTGACCTCGCTGCTCCACAAATCGAGTAGGGGGGTCGGGTCGCCCGACCCCCCTCTCACACCACCGGACATGCGGGCCCGCATCCGGCGGTTCGTCAGGCTGATCTGAAACGTTCCCAGGTCGGAAATAGTTGCCGCAGGCCGAGTTTGTCCCAGTACGAGTTGGGCAGGGACCGGGTGAGGATTGGAGAGGCCGCGATGCGCCAGTAGCCCTTGCCGCTGGTCGCCCACTCCCACGCCTGAGACGAGTTGATACCTCGCCGGACCAGGTTGTCGTGACGAGCCTTGGACCGTTTCCATTCCTTCCACCGGATCTGCCGCAAGCGGCGACGGAACCACTCGTCCAGGTTCCGGAACACCCTGGGGGTGTCGGCCAACCTGAAGTAGCCCATCCATCCAGTGACGTACCGGTTCAGCGCCACGATCCGAACATCCATCGCGATGCTGCGCCGACGTGAGGTCAACTCCCGGATCCGGTCCTTGAACCTCTTCAAGGCTTTCGGATCGGCCCGGATCCGAACCCCACCCCGGGTGAAGTAGAAACCGAACCCCAGCAACGTAGCTACAGATGCCGGAACCACCTTCGACTTCTCCCGGTTCACCTTCAACTTCAACCGCTGTTCAACCACGGCAGTCACCGAGTCGAGCACCCTATGGGCGGCCCGTCTGCTCCGCACGAAGACACGAATGTCATCGGCATAACGGACGAACCGGTGACCGCGTTGCCACAGCTCCCGGTCCAGGTCATCGAGCATGACGTTGGACAGCAGCGGCGAAAGTGGAGACCCCTGCGGGGTACCCTCCTCGCTCGCCCACACGACTCCATCCGCCATGATCCCGGCTTCCAAGAACCGGCGAATCAACCGCAACACCCGCACATCACCAACCCTGCGCGCCACCCGGGCCATCAACGCATCATGCTGAACCCGATCAAAGAACCGGTCCAGATCAACGTCGACCACCCACCGGTAGCCATCCTCGATCGCCCGCCGAGCCACCCGCACCGCTTGATGAGCGGATCGACCAGGACGAAAACCGAAAGACGACCCCGAGAAATGCGGATCGAAGATCGGGCCGAGGACCTGCGCAATGGCTTGCTGCACCAACCGATCCAGCACACCAGGCACCCCCAACAACCGTTCACCCCCGCCGGGCTTGGGAATTGCTACCCGACGAACCGGCAATGGCCGGTAAGTACCCGCGTCCAACGCCTCCCGTATCCGCGGCCAATGATCAACAAGCCACGGACGCAAATCTTCCGTGCCCATACCGTCGACCCCGGCCGCACCACGATTGGCCTCGACACGTTCCAGCGCCGCCGACAGGTTCTCCCGGGAGAACACCAGCTCCCAAAGGCTCACCTGTTGGCGGTGAACGACCTCCCCGATGCGCGCCGGGACATCACTACGCTCTGCTGTGGGCTCCGACGGACTCACCGTCTCCTCCCCCTGCAGGCCCACCGAAGCGGGATGGCTGCGATCACCGTGACCTCCACGAGCAACACCACGACGGGCGTTCCACCTCACGTTCGGTCCTTCCCAGACCCACCACACACATTCCCTGGCCTGGTACTACGACCTCGGCTGACTTCTGCCCGGTCAGCCCGCGCCTCACGACACAGACCGTCAGCACCCCGACCACAACACCGTCGGAACTGCCGACACCCGAACAGATCTCCCCGGGTAAGAACGACTGCTGTCCCTGTATTCCCGCCGCGTTTACGCAATGGCCCCATTGGCGATGACGGGCTTCGTCATATCTGGCTGACTCACCCAGGCCACCACGCCTCATACGCGGTTCGTGTTCCTCGGTACACAGGTCTTGTCTCGGGCTTCCTCCAGACCCCGCCTCACGACGACGCCCTTGCCTCCGACTCGGAGTTAGCACCACCTCTTCCTCCAGGGGACTTTCACCCCCAAGCAATCGCCCATGCCGGGCGCACCAGCAAAATGCACCCCCGCCCGAGGGCGAGGGTGCATTTTCTTGTCACTGGGAACAGCGGTCAGGCGCGGTGCCTGCCCCGTCCACCCGCGGCGTCCGGACGGCCGGCATCGCCGGTGTTCGGAGCGTCGTAGTCAGCGGCATGCGAACCGCCGCTGCCGACCAGGGCATGCGCACCGGTGCTGACCGACTCGCGTTGTTCGTCGCGGGCCTCGATGGCCGTCTCCTCCGCCTCGATGCTCGATGCGGTAGGCAGCTCCCCGGCGGCGACGTCAGCAGCCTCGGCGGCATCCAGGTCCGCCTG
>JBJMPB010000110.1:0-4377 GCA_045803455.1 Gemmatimonadales bacterium
ACCTGGCTACCCGGGCGCGCTTCCCTGCTCTACGTCTCGAACCGGGAAGGCGGACGGGACCTCTATCAGCTGGACCTCAGCCGATCGGGACGGCCGAGCGGCAACCCGGTCCGGATCAGCACTGGCCTCAGCGCAGCGACCGTGAGCCTTTCCGCGAAAGGGAACCGGCTCACCTACGCGAACTTCTCCCGCACCACCAACGTTTGGATGCTGCCGATCTCCCGCTCGGGGATCACGACCATAAGCCGAGGCCAGGCGGTGACAACCGGCAGCCAGGAGATCGAAGGGTTCACTGCGTCGTCGGATACGCGCTGGCTGGTGTTCGACTCCAACCGGAGCGGCGTCCAGCAGATCTATCGGATGTCGCTGCAGGGCGGGGGCGGAGCGATCGAGCAGCTGACCCGGGGAGAGACTCCGAGTCTCGCCCCAGCGTTCTCGTTCGATGATCGCGAGGTGGTCTTTCACAGCTTTCGCGACGGGGTGCGTCAGATCTTCGTGATTCCGGCCGAGGGAGGGGCACCGGTTCAGGTCACTTCGGGCAGCAGCCACTCCAGGATCGGGCATTGGTCTCCCGACGGCCGCACGATCGCCTTCGTGAGAAACGCCCTCACGCCGGATCAGGAGACCGCGCTAGTGACTCGGGACCAGAGTGGGAAGTGGGGCACTCCCCGAACCCTGGTCAAGGGAGGAGCGGCTGCCGTGTTCAGTCCTGACGGGACCAGGCTCGTGACCCAGATCCCGACAATCGGAGGGAAGTTTGCTGTCGCGGTGGTGCCGGCTGCCGGCGGGCCGGCGAGAGTGGTCGGCAAGCCGCAGGAGGGAGTCGAGGGAGGCGTGGCGTGGGGCTTCTCCGGCGATGGAAAGTTCGTCTACTACCTCATGAACAAGACACCGGGTGAGAGAAGCGGGATCTGGCGGGTGCCCGTGGATAGCGGGGCCTCCATGCCGGTCGCGTGGTACGACGGAGTTGCGGGCGGCTTCAGCCGTTCAGTACTCCGGGTGAGCGGAGACCGGTTCTACCTGAACATCGGTGATCCGGAGAGCGATGTGTGGGTGACGGAGATAGTGAAGTAGTCCCCAGTCCCCAGTCCCCAGTCCGCAGATGCCAGACGCCAGACGCCAGACGCCAGACGTGTAAAAAAGAGGGGGCCCTGAGGCCCCCGCTTGTTCCCACTTCAGAAATCCTCACGGTTGATACGACAGGTTGTTCCCCGGCGCAGGACCACCCACTACTTCAATTCTTGACTGCCCGTTGAGCACCACTCGGCTCGCACTGATATCGACTCGAGCCGTAGGCAGAGGGGCTCCTGTGGTCCACCGCTTGGTGGCCGGATCGTAGATGTTCGTGGCCCGGACCGCTGTGGCAGTTCCGTCGGAATTCAGTCTATAGCCGCCGATCAGATACAGCTTCGCGTTGTACGCCAGGCCCGCCATGGAGAAACGGCCGCTGCCAAACGGTGACTCCGAGCTCCATTGACTCGTCGTCGGATCGTACACGTCGACCTGCTTGGGATTGCCCATACCGATGCCCCCGGTCACATACAGCTTTCCGCCGATGAAGCCGGCTGCGCCGCGCGTGTGAACGTTGGGAGGCGGAGGCAGCTCGGTCCAGGTGTCGGTGACCGGGTCGTAGCGATAGAAGAGGGGCCGGTCGTCAGGGGGGATGCATTCCTCCCCGTTGCAGCTGGTTACCACGTAGAGCTTGTTGTTGGAAACCGAACTCATGCCCTCGGTCGTGGGCTGTGGCATGTCACGCTTCCGAGTCCACCGATTGGTGGCAGGATCGAACATGAATAGCGTCTGCTGCTCGCCGTGATCACCCGTCGTCCCGCCCGAGACGTAGATCTTATTGTTGATCGTCACCGCGCCGTTGGTCCGGGTCAGCGGGACGGGCAGGTCCGGGTGCCAGGTCCAGCTGTTGGTCGCGACGTGATAGGCCTGGACCCGTCCGAGAGCATGGTGGCCGGTATTCTCCCCACCGATCACATAGAGGACCGAGGTTCCGTTCTGAGTGACGGCCGCCGTAGCCACCGAGGTGCGGGTGCCGCTCGGCATGTCCTTTCGAGCAACGTAGCCGGTGGCTGCCGCGGCGAGCTCGGGAGTGTCTACAGCGTCGGCCGCCAGTTCGGGGCCCATGGGCGAGCTATCGTCAGCCTGGCAGCCGAACGCGGCTGCCAGAAAAGCCGTGGTTACGAAATAGTGGAGCTTGGACTGCTTCATCATCGCTAACCTCACAGTCTGACAGGTTAATACCCGGCCGGCCCTCCGGTCGGGCATCGGCGAGGAAATTGCCCCAAGCGACTCAAGAGTCAGTCAAGTTCTACTGTCACAGTTATTTATGGTATTTGTCACGTGTGACGCAGGTCACAAGGAGAAAGCGTGAGCGGTGAGGGGTAAACGGAGGTGAATGGTAGGCGGGGGACGGGAGAATTAGGGGCCAGGAAAACCAACAAACATCGGCCGCAGATCAACGCGGATCAACGCAGATAAGGCTGTTGGTACTCTGTCAGACAGCCGGCTGTACTATCCGCGTTCATCTGCGTTCATCTGCGGCTAACTCTGTTCTTATTTCTGGGAGACCTTCGCGCCTTTCTGGAATAGCGCCGCGTACTGGCCATATCCCTCGGCCTCCAGCTTGTCGGCCGGGATGAACCGAAGCGAAGCCGAGTTCATGCAATAACGGAGACCGGTTGGGGCAGGGCCGTCGTCGAACACATGTCCCAGATGGGAGTCGGCGTGCTTCGACCGCACCTCGGTTCGCTCGGCAAAGAGCTGGTGGTCGGTCTTGGTCTCGATGTTGGCCGGCTCCAACGGACGGCTGAAGCTGGGCCAGCCGGTGCCGGAGTCGAACTTGTCGAGCGAGCTGAACAACGGCTCTCCGGAGACCACATCCACGTAGATGCCGGGCTCATGATTGTCCCAGTAGGCGTTGCTGAACGGCCGCTCGGTGCTCTCGTGCTGGGTCACCTGGTACTGCTCCGGACTGAGCTTCTGCTTGAGCTCGGAATCGCTGGGTTTCTTGAAGGTCATGGCGTTCCATCCTTTGGGTTTAGTCGGGTGTCGGGGGTCCGGGGTCAGGTGTTCGAGGTCGGCAGTCGGATATCCCGACTCCTGACTCCCGACTCCTGACATCTTCGTATCACCCCACAACTCCTTCATCCTCTCTTCCCGCCCACAGCCGATCACGTAGGCGCGGTACCGCTCGGGATTCTTCTTGTAGAACTGCTGGTGGTACTCCTCCGCGGGGTAGAACTTGGTCGCTCGCTGGATCTCGGTGACCACTGGAGTGCTGAACCGGTGCGAGCGGTCGAGCGCCTGCTTCGAGGCTTCCGCCGTGCGCTGCTGGGCCGAGTCGCGGTAGAAGATGATCGAGCGGTACTGGGGGCCGGTGTCGCAGAAGGCCCGGTTGACCGTGGTCGGATCGATGTGGTGCCAATAGACGTCGAGCAGCCCGTCGTACGAGATCCGGGTGGGCTCATAGATCACCTGTACCGATTCGGCGTACCCGGTCTTGCCGGTCTCCACGAATTCGTAGTCCGGGTTGGGCTGGGAGCCGCCGGCGTAGCCCGCCGTCACCTCGACCACGCCGGGCACCCCGTCGAACGCCTTCTGCATCGACCAGAAACAGCCTCCGGCAAAGATCGCAATCTTCTGGGCCCCCGTGGGGACGGGCAGAGCGGCGAATTGGGCGTGCCCGGCGGGAGCGGCGCGGGGCGGCTTTAGGGCCAGAAGGCTCAAACCGAGGAATGACAAGAGGATAAGGCCGGCGAATCGGACGGTTGAACGAGTCATGACTGCTGGACTCCGGTGGGGGACATCATCAGAACGTCTGGAGGTTCCGGTTTGATCCCAGACGCGAGTCGGGAGTCGGGAGTCGAAGGCTCAGATCGGCCGGGATGAATCGGCATGGGTCTCTACCGCCTCCAGTGCTCGCAAGAAGTCGGATGCCGAGGACCAGCGGGCCTCGGGCTTTCGAGCCAGCGCCTTGACGATAGCCCGGCTGAACGACTCCGTCACCTCGGGGTTGAGCTCGGCCGGATTTGTGGGGTCCGACTCCTCCTGCTTTAAATGATGCGCCACAAGTGCCAAGGTTCCGCTGGATTCGAAGACCCGACGGCCGGTGACGCATTCGAACAGTACCGCGCCGGTCGCATAGATGTCGGTCCGACCGTCCACCGGCTCGCCCAACAGCTGCTCCGGTGCCATGTATGCCGGGGTGCCCACGACGACGCCTTCCACCGTGAGCGCCTTGCCATCGGTCTGGGCTCCAGCCAATCGCGCGATCCCGAAGTCGGTCACCTTCAGAAAACCGGTGGGATCCACCAGGAGGTTCTGGGGCTTGATGTCGCGGTGCACGATGCCCGCCTCGTGCGCCAC
>JBJMPB010000172.1:0-5955 GCA_045803455.1 Gemmatimonadales bacterium
GAGTGTGGAGCTGCCGGGTGGGGTGGAGATGGTGATGCCGGGGGACAACGTGCAGATGACGATCGAGCTGATCACGCCGATCGCGATGGACGAGGGGCTGCGGTTTGCCATCCGCGAAGGCGGCCGGACGGTGGGCGCCGGGGTGGTCACCAAGATCCTGAAATAGTCGAGAGTCTAGGGTCTAGGGTCTATAACCCTCGACCATTGACTCTAGACCCTAGACTCTAGACCAACGAGCAAACTATGGCCCAGAAGATCAGAATCAGATTAAAAGCCTTCGATCACGTCGTCCTGGACCAGGCCGCCGCGGACATCGTGCGCACCGCCGAGAAGACCGGCGCGCAGGTCTCAGGCCCGATCCCCTTGCCGGTCAAGACCGAGCGGTGGACGGTGCTCCGGAGCCCGCACGTGGATAAGAAAAGCCGGGAACAGTTCGAGCTGCGCACCCACAAGCGGCTCATGGACATCAATGACTCCCGCCCGCAGACGATGGACGCGCTGACCAAGCTCGATCTGCCGGCCGGCGTGGACGTCGAGATCAAGGTCGAGTAGCGATGAGCATCGGACTGATCGGCCGCAAGCTCGGCATGACCCGGGTATTTGACGAGGACGGAACCGCCGTCCCGGTCACGGTCATCGAGGCGGGTCCCTGCCGCGTGGTGCAGGTCCGCGACGGAGGCGTGCAGCTGGGCTTCGGGACCCGTCGCGCGCAGCGCGCCACCAAGGCGGAGCTGGGTCACGCCAAGAAGGCCGGCCTGGAAGCGGCCCCGCAGGTGCTGCGGAGCTTCGCCGTGAACGGCGAGGCGCCTGCTCCGGGGGCCGAAGTGAAGGTGGACATCTTTGCCCCCGGCGAGCTGGTCAAGGTCACTGGCACCACCAAGGGTCGTGGGTTCCAGGGCGTGGTTCACCGACACGGCTTTGGCGGCGGCCCGGCAACCCACGGCAATACCCGACATCGGAAGCCCGGGTCCATCAGCCCCGGCACCGACCCGTCCCGAGTCATCAAGGGCAAGAGAATGCCCGGTCACATGGGCGCGGAGCGTCACACGGAGCTGGGGCTCCGGGTAGTCCGGGTGGACGCCGAGCGGAACCTGCTCTTCGTGCGGGGTGCCATCCCGGGCTCGAAAAACGGAATCGTGACTGTGGCAAAACAGGGAGGGCCGAGCCGCCATGATTGAGGCTCCACACTACGCGGCCGATGGCGCCAAGCGAGGCGCCAACTTCGCCCTGCCTCAGGAATATTTCGATGGCATGGTGAACGAGCCGGTCCTGCACCAGGCGGTCAAGGTGTACCTGAACAATCAGCGTCAGGGCACCCACATGACCAAGAGCCGGAGCTTCGTCTCCGGCGGCAATCAGAAGCCCTGGAAGCAGAAGGGCACCGGACGCGCCCGTCAGGGCTCCATCCGTGCCCCGCATTGGCGCGGCGGTGGCATCGTCTTCGGGCCAACTCCACGGGACTATCGGACCGAGATCCCGCGGAAGGTTCGTCAGCTGGCGCGGCGCAGTGCGCTCAACGCCCGGGCCCGTGAGGGCGCCCTCCATGTCGTGGAGCGTCTGGCGTTCCGGACTCCCAAGACGGCGCAGCTCGCTGGTCTGCTGGGCAGCCTCGGTCTGGCCGGACGGAAGGCGCTGATTCTGACCGCCGGACACAACTCCAACGCGTACCTGAGCGGCCGGAACCTGCCGAGCGTTGAAGTCATGACGTACGCCGAAGCCTCGGCATATGACATCCTGTGGTCGGACGTGGTGGTGATCGAAGAGGGAGCACTCACCGGCGTCATGCCCGAGCCGCTCCCGGAAGAGACCGAAGCCGAGCGGTCGGAAAGACTGGCGGGGAAGCGGGGAAGCCGGGAAGCGGGGACGGTCGAAGCTGCGGCTCCCAAGAAGAGAGCAGCCAAGGCAAAACCGGCCGCCAAGGCCAAGGCTAAGGCCACGAAGAAGACGACCGCCAAGAAGAGCGCGTCCAAGCCGGCCAAGAAGTCGGCGCCGAAGAAGAAGGGGTCCAAGTAAATGCCAACGCTGCATCAGGTCGTCGTCCGCCCGGTGGTGACGGAAAAAAGCTCGGCTGCGTACCAGGCCAGGAAGGAATACGCCTTCGAGGTGCACCCGGAGGCGAACAAGTATCAGATTCGCGATGCCCTGCAGAAGCTGTTCGGAGTGACGGTCACCGACGTCCGCACCATGCAGATGCGGCGGCACGAGGTTACCCGGGGACGGACCCGCGGAACCACGGCCCGGTGGAAGAAGGCAATCGTCACGCTCAAGGAAGGCGACTCGATCGCCGTGTTCGAGGGCTGAGATGAGCATCAAACAATTCCGTCCGATGACGGCGGGCACCCGGTTTCGCTCCATCTCCGGGTTCGACGAAGTCACCCGGACCACGCCGGAGAAGTCGCTGCTGGAGCCGAAGCGGAGAACCGGAGGCCGCAACAATCAGGGCCATCTGACCTCGCGCCATCGGGGCGGCGGCCACAAGCGGCAGTACCGGAAGATCGACTTCAAGCGCAACAAGTTCGGCATTCCGGGAAAGGTCACCGAGATTGAGTACGATCCCAACCGTAGCGCGCGGATTGCTCTGATCGTGTACGCCGATGGAGAGAAGCGGTACATCCTCCATCCCAAGGGATTGGCGCAGGGCGATACCGTGGTGTCCGGTCCGGGCTCCGATACCCGAACCGGGAATGCGGTGCCCCTGGGCGAAATTCCGTTGGGCACCAACGTGCACAACGTGGAGCTCAAGATCGGCAAGGGCGGGCAGCTGGCGCGTACCGCGGGCTCGAGCGCTCAGGTCGTAGCCAAGGAAGGCGACTACGTCACCCTCCGGCTCCGCTCCTCCGAGATGCGGCTCATTCATGGCCGTTGCCTCGCCACCGTAGGCGAGGTGGGCAACTCGGAGCACGAGCTGCTCTCGGTCGGCAAGGCCGGCAAGAGCCGTTGGCTGGGCAAGCGCCCCAAGGTTCGGGGCGTGGCAATGAACCCGGTCGATCACCCGCTCGGCGGTGGTGAAGGCAAGAGCTCCGGCGGACGTCCTCCGACCTCGCCCTGGGGCAAGGTCGAGGGCAAGAAGACCCGTCATCGGAAGAAGGGGTCCAACAAGATGATTGTGCGTGGACGCAAGCGGGGGAGGGCGACGACCTAATGGCACGCAGTGTAAAGAAGGGCCCCTTCGTTCAGGATTCGTTGATGACCAAGGTCCAGGTCCTCAACAGCAAGAACGAGAAGCGGGTGGTCAAGACCTGGAGCCGGGCGAGCACCATTCTCCCCGAGTTCGTGGGCCACACCTTCGCGGTGCACAACGGGAACAAGTTCGTCCCGGTGTATGTCACCGAGAACATGGTGGGCCACAAGCTCGGCGAGTTCGCGCCCACCCGGCTGTTTCGGGGCCACAGCGGCAAGATCGTGGCCGACAAGAAGGCCAAGCCGGAGTAATCATGAGCGGCCATGCGATTCAGCGGCTGGTGCGCCAGTCGCCCAGAAAAATGCGGCTCGTCGTCGATCTCATCCGGGGGAAGGATGTGAACGAGGCGTATGCCATTCTCAAGTTCAATAAGAAGCTGGCGGCCAAGCAGATTGCCAAGACGCTGAAATCAGCTGTGGCAAACGCGGAACAGAAGGCGCTCAAGGAGAACGAGAGCTTTGACCCCGATGCGCTCTTCGTGAAGAAGGCCATCGTCAACGCCGGTCAGCCGCTCAAGCGCTTTACTGCCGCCGCCCAGGGCCGGGCCACCCCGATCCGGAAGCGGACCAGCCACGTGGAGATTCACGTGGACAATAAGGAGAACGAGTAATGGGTCAGAAGACGCATCCGATTGGGCTCCGGCTGGGCATCGTCCGCCAATCCTCCTCCCGCTGGTTTGCCACCAAGGACATGCCGGCGCTGCTCAAGGAAGATGAGCTGATCCGAAAGTACCTCAAGCAGCGACTGGGGCACGCGGCTATCTCCGAGGTGCACATCGAGCGTCGGCCCGGCAAGGTGACGATCACGGTGCACACCGGCCGGCCTGGCGTGGTCATCGGCAAGCGGGGCGCCGAAGTCGACAAGCTGCGGGACGAGCTGGCCCAGCTCACCGGCAAGGAAGCCGCGATCAACGTCGAAGAGATCAAGCGGCCTGAGCTCTCGGCCCAGCTGGTGGCTGACAACATCGCTCATCAGCTGACCCAGCGAATCTCGTTCCGCCGGGCCATGAAGCGGGCGGTGCAAAGCGCCATGCGGATGGGAGCCCAGGGGATCAAGGTGCGGGCCGCCGGCCGGCTGGGCGGAGCTGAAATCGCCCGGACCGAGGGCTATCACGAGGGTCGGGTACCGCTGCACACGTTGCGGGCCGAGATCGACTACGCGACCAGCACGGCCAAAACCACCTACGGCACCATTGGTATCAAGGTGTGGATCTTCAAGGGCGAGGTCATCGAGGACATGGCCGGCCGCACGTACAGCACGGGGGCGTGAGGAATGCTGGCGCCAAAGCGAATCAAGTTTCGCAAGCAGTTCAAAGGCCGGACCAAGGGGATTGCCGCACGGGGCAACACGGTGGCCTTCGGCGAGTTCGGGTTGAT
Source organism: Gemmatimonadales bacterium (assembly GCA_045803455.1). Classification (GTDB taxonomy): domain Bacteria; phylum Gemmatimonadota; class Gemmatimonadetes; order Gemmatimonadales; family GWC2-71-9; genus CAVVWJ01. Next base: position 4,558 of record JBJMPB010000172.1, read on the forward strand.
GAGCCTGGAGCCGGGCTGGATCACCAACCGGCAGATCGAGGCATCACGGGTGGCCATGACCCGCGAGATGAAGCGGGGTGGCAAGGTCTGGATTCGGATCTTCCCTGACAAGCCGATCACCAAGAAGCCGGCCGAGACCCGAATGGGCAAGGGTAAGGGAAACCCGGAGGGATGGGTGGCGGTGGTCAAGCCGGGCCGGGTGCTCTTTGAGATCGAGGGGATCAGCCAGGATCTGGCCAAGAAGGCGCTGGCGCTGGCCTCGGCCAAGCTGCCGGTGCGGACCCGCTTCGTGAAGCGTGAGGAGGTCTGAGGTGAAGCCGAACGAGCTGCGCGATATGTCGGTAGAGGATCTGCAGACTCGCCTGGGCGAGCTGACGGAGGAGCGGTTTCGCCTCCGCTTCCGCTCGGCCACCGAGTCGATCGAGAACCCAATGCGCTTTCGGGCCATCCGCCGAGATATCGCCCGGATCAAGACGATTTTGAAGGAAAAGTCGGGAGTCGAGAGTCAGGAGTCGGGAGCTCCTGACGCCAAGGCCTGACGTAGGTCCAGACTCCAGACTCCAGACTCCTGACTAGGAACTGACAAAGATGGCCGAGCAGACAAACCCAACTCGCACCCGCCGCAAGGTCCGCCAAGGCGTGGTCACCAGCGACAAGATGGAGAAGACGGTGACCGTGTCCCTGGTCCGCCGTTACGCCCATCCGGTCTACGGGAAACAGGTCACCCGTACCAAGAAGGTGAAGGCGCGGAACGACATGGACGCCAAGGCGGGAGATACCGTGCGTATCATGGAGACACGGCCGTTGGCCAAGACGGTGTGTTGGCGGGTGACAGAGATCGTGGAGAGGGCGAAGTAACATGGTCCAGCAAGAGAGCATTCTCCGCATCGCCGACAATTCCGGCGCCCGACGTGCCCTGGTCATCCGGGTACTGGGCGGCAGCAAGCGCCGGTATGCCGGCCTGGGCGACACCGTGGTCGTCGCCATCAAGGACGCGATTCCCACCGGCCAGGTGAAAAAGGGAGACGTCGCCAAGGCGGTCATCGTGCGAACCGCCAAGGAGACCCGGCGGAAGGATGGCTCGTACATCCGCTTCGACGAGAATGCCGCGGTGCTGATCAACGATGCCGGCGAGCCCCGGGCCACCCGCATCTTCGGCCCGGTGGCCCGCGAGCTTCGCGAGAAGCGCTACATGAAGATCGTATCACTGGCGCCGGAGGTGCTCTAGCATGAAGCCACTGGTATTCAAGAAGGCCAAGCGGGTTCGTCACCAGGCGCCGACCAGGATGCGCCTCCACATCACCAAGGGCGACACCGTCCAGGTGATCTCGGGCGAGGAGAAGGGGAAGCAGGGCAAGGTGCTCCAGGTCTTCCCCAAGACCGGCCGGATCAAGGTGC
>JBJMPB010000209.1:0-7822 GCA_045803455.1 Gemmatimonadales bacterium
AGCTGCACTCCGGCGCTCCAGGCCACCTTCTCGCCCAGGAGTGAGTCGCGCTCGGTGAGGGTGACCGCATCTCCCGCTAGCGCAATGTACCGTTGGAGTCGGAGCACCAACCCTCCGCCCACCGCGGCGTCCACGTGGCCGCTTTCCGCTGGATCATCCAGCAGCCGGGCCACCCCAATTACTCTGGCCTTGCCCAGCGTTCGGGCGACGGAGATCTCACCGTCCAGTCCCTCCGCCGCCAGGTTGTAGCCCAACTGTCCGCTCAGATCCACTGCGGCGCCCGCATCCTGCGAGAGCGCGAGCCATCGTCCAAAGAACTCCCATTCGTTGGGATAGCCGGGAGCCAGGGTCGAGTTGGTGGAGTAGAGAAACCCGATCATGGTGCGGTGGGGCAGGCCGGTGCCGATCAGAAAGGTCGGAAAGCTGGTGACCTTTCGCTGCGGCTCATCGCTGGCGACGAAGCGATGCAAGAAATTGAATTCGATGGTGCCGGTAGGTGACACCCACCCGCCGGAGACATTGGGAGGCCTGTCGAGCAGAGACTGGGCCAAGAGCGGGCCACCAGCCGCGGTTGCGCAGAGCAACAGAGCCAGGAGCCGAGTCACCTGTGACGCTCAAGCATGGATTGCTCCGGTTATCGGGTCAGACGATACTTTGGCTGTATGAAGCGTTGTTCGCCAGGGCTACGCAATCCGGATGAGGAATCATGATTCACCAACAATACGCCGTTCTGCTGTTGGCCGGCATCGTCGCTGTGGGTACGGCCTGCTCTTCGGACTCGAGCAAGGCCGCCGAGGGCCGGCATTCCACGGTCGGCGGCACCGCCACGTGTAAGCCGCTGGAGACCCGCGACCCTAACGCCGCCAATCAGCAGCCCGCCTTTGCCGGCCAGACCCGCGCCTGTGAGGACAAATCCAACGTCGCCTTTGACGTTGCCGTCGTGGCGCGCGGGCTCGAGCACCCGTGGTCGGTTGAGCCGCTGCCGGGCGGAGATCTGCTGATCACCGAGCGGCCCGGCCGTATGCGGGTGATCTCGGCCGCGGGAGAGGTGGGTCCGCCGCTTGCCAATCTGCCCAAGGTCGCAGCCAAGGGACAGGGTGGACTGCTCGATGCCGCGCTGAGTCCCTCGTTCGCAACCGATCGAACCATCTACTGGAGCTTCTCGGAGCCGCGTACCGGTGGCAATGCCACTAGTGTCGGGACGGCGGTGCTGTCGGAGGACCGGAAGACACTCGACCAGGTGAAGGTGATCTTCCAGGCCATGCCGACTTATGACGGCGACAAGCATTTCGGATCTCGCCTGGCCTTCGGTCCCGACGGCAAGCTGTACGTGACCCTGGGTGAAAGATCGGACAAGCCGATGAGACCTCAGGCTCAGCGGCTGGACAGCGACATGGGCAAGATTCTCCGGCTCAACCCTGACGGGTCGGCCCCGGAGGACAACCCCTTTGTGGGACAGCCGAATGCCCGTCCGGAAATCTGGACGCTGGGCCACCGAAACGTGCAGGCCGCAGCGTTCGATCCTCAGGGCCAGCTGTGGGAAGTGGAGCACGGCACCAATGGCGGAGACGAGCTGAACCGGATCGAGAAGGGCAAAAATTATGGCTGGCCGCTCGTGGCGTACGGCGAGGAATATTCCGGCGTGCCCATTCCCGGTGCCGTCACCGCCAAGGAGGGATATCAGCAGCCGGTGTACTACTGGGATCCGGTGATCGCGCCGGCGGGAATGCAGTTCTACAGCGGGGATGCCTTTCCTGCCTGGCGGGGTAGTCTGTTCATCGGCGGGATGGGCGCCACCAGTCTGGTCCGGCTCAGCATGGAGAACGGCCGAGTCACCGGCGAAGAGCATTTGCTCAAACAGAGGGGTAAGCGCATTCGAGACGTGCGGCAGGGGTCCAGGGGCGAGCTGTACGTGGTGACCGACGAGGACAACGGGGAGCTCTGGCGGATAACCCCGAAGGCCGGCAGTAGTCCGTAGCGCAGTCGAGCCGGCCTGGTATACTGGGGCATGGCGAACTCCGAAAGACGGCCGCTGGTCCTGTTCGGGCGGGCAGCCCTGTTGCAATGTCCTAGCTGCGGCGGAGGTCCACTCTTTTCACGCTGGCTGCGGATGCGGGAACGCTGTCCGGTCTGCGGTATCCGCCTGGCCCGGGGAGAAGAGGGATACCAGGTCGGCGCCTACATGTTCAACATGATCGCGGCAGAGCTGATCTTCGCAGCCATCTTTCTGGTCATTCTGGTTTACACCTGGCCCAACCCGCCGTGGACACCGCTGCTATACGGCGGCATTGTCCTGATGATTCTCCTGCTGGCCTTGTTCTATCCCTTTTCCAAGACGCTCTTTCTGGCTTTCGATCTGGTGTTTCGGCCTCCGACGGCAACGGACTTCGAGTAATGGAATACCCCCCTGGCTGGACCTGCGAAAAAACCGTGGTGCAGCTCGAGTACTACTTCGTGAGCCGGCTGGAACTGTCCGCCGCCCTGGCGGTAGCGGAGCATCTGGAGGCATGTCCCGGCTGTGCGCAACAGCTCGTCCTCCTCCGGATGACGCCGGGCCGGCGGGCCCGTGCCTGAGCGCGTTATCGGGTTTGCCGGAAGTCTCCGGCAGAAATCGTACAACCGCGCTCTGCTCGAAGCGGCGCGAGAGCTGGCGCCCGATGGCATGCTGATCGAAACCATCGAGATCGGCGATCTCCCGTTTTACAACGCGGACGTCGAGGCGCTGGGCGATCCGCCGAGCGTGACCGCATTCAAGGCTGCGCTCCAGCAAGCGGACGGGCTGCTGATCGCTACCCCCGAGTACAACGACGGCATACCCGGCGTGCTGGGGAACGCGCTCGACTGGGCCTCCCGCCTTCCAGGCCGGGCCCCGCTCGCGGGCAAACCGGTAGCGGTGATGGGCGCGTCTCCCAGTCAGATCGGCACCGCCCGGGCCCAGCACCATCTGCGTCAGATCCTCTCTCACGTGCACGCCCGGACCCTCCCTCCCCCCGAGCTGCTCGTGGCCCAGGCCCATCTCCGATTCAACGCCGAGCTTCGGCTCACCGATGACGCCACCCGCAAGGTGCTCGGCTCGCTGCTGGAACGGTTCAGCCGATGGATCGAGCGGGAACGCGCGGCGATGCAAGCCGAGCGAAACCAGATGGCCAAAACCCCGGCCTAACTCTCCAATGCAGACCGAGTCACAGGTCGCTGCCCTCGGGCATGTCATCCAGCTGGCCGTCGCTCCGGTGTTTCTCCTCAGCGGGGTCAGTGGGCTGCTGGGCGTGCTCACGAACCGCCTGACCCGGATCATCGACCGGGCCCGGGTGCTGGAGGAGCGGCTGGTCGGGACTGAGCCGGCCGGGCAAGAGCGAATGCACGGCGAGCTTCGTCTGCTGTCTCAACGAGCCCGCCTGATCAATCGGGCCATCAGCCTGTGTACCATCTGCGCGCTGCTCATCTGTGCGGTGATCATCGCGCTGTTCATGGCCGCGTTCCTGGAGACCAATGTGGCCATCCCGATCAGCCTCATATTTACCGGCTCGATGCTGGCCCTGTTCGCCGGCTTGGTCAGCTTCCTTCGCGAAATCCATATCGCCACCCGGAGCCTTCGCATCGGACCGCACTGAGCTCCTGATGAGAGCTCGCGGTCAGAAGGTGACCGCGTACGCGATGCTGGTCAGCGGACGAACGCTGCAGTCGCCCACCAGCTTTCGCAGTCTTCCCTCATCGAAATGCTCGGAACGGAATCCTCCTGCACCCTGGAGATACTCCGCCGTCTCCTCCATCACGTTGTGTCCCAGCCGCCGATACCATTCTCGCCGGGCAGGTATGGAAGCCGGAGAATAGACCGAGAGGAACCTGGTGCCGGCTCCCGGAGCCAGGCGGCGCATTTCCCGGAGTACGCCCTCCTTGTCGCTCATGGTCCCCCAGGTGTTGGTGACACAGACGACCAGATCGAATCGGCCTTGAAGCGGCATCCTGGTCGCGTCTGCGGCCACGAAGAAGAGGGGCAGACCGCCGGCTTGCCGCTGCGCATCGGCCACATAGCTCAGCTCGTAATCCACGCCAACACCCGCTGCCAGGCGCTCGCCCAGAAGAAGCAGATGGCGTCCGGTTCCGCAGCCGACGTCGAGCACTCGCATCCTCGGCGCCAGCATTTCCCGGAGCAGATCGATCTCTGCTCGCAAGAAACTCTGGATTGCCTCGGGCTGGGTCTCGGGGTCGAGCGCCCGGTTCAGCAGGCCGGAGGCGTAGACATCGTCGTTCGACATGGAGCAGCTCTCTCCCTCACGGTATTCAGTGCCAAAGATGCGCGGTGTTCAGCCGGATGTCACCCCGGCGCTGCAAGGAGTATCACGACGCATGCTGCCACTTGCACGATTGAGCCCCGGAATCACTCCGGATTCAACTGTGTTCTGACGGTGAAATCACGATTCGGTAGACGCATCTGGTTGATCGTAAACGGATTGGAAGCAGTGTCCGGCGCACCGCCGGGGTCCGCAGCGTGAATTACACGATCCTTGCACTGTCGGGCTGCCTTACCGGCACGTTTTTCAACCCGGACTTCAGAGGTGCGTCATGACCCAGCCCTTTTTGAGAATTCCCGAGCCCGAGATCCCGCGGCCCTTCAAGCGCCGGTTCCAGCCCAATGGCATGCAGCTCGCCGTGCGCGATACCTGGAACCGAGTTCGACGCCATGGTGCCGACGTCTGGCAGCGCGGCAAGCGTCACGGAGCAGACCTCTGGTGGAGCGGCAAGCGTCACGGAGCAGAGCTCTGGCGCCAGGGCAAGCGGCACCCCCGCACCATCGGCATGATCGGCGGAGCCGCCGCCCTGACACTCGTTGGTGGTTACACTTTGAGCGCCACCGGCAGCGGACGCTCTCTCTGCGCCACGGCCCTCGAGACCCGCTCGTCCGGGTTGAAGAAGGCCAAGACCCCCAGATTCCTGGTGCTCATGGAGCCGGTCGGCGCTGCAGCGGCGGGATCGGATCTCGAGGTGCGGTACGATGTGTGTGGATTGCCTTCAGGCTCAGCCTACCGAGGCCGACTGCAGATCACGCAGCAGCGAGTGGCGAAGAAAGGCTCGGCCAAGCCAAAGACGTTGATCGTCAATTTCAAGGATGAAGTGGACGGCGTGGCCACGCGGCGGGAGCGCGAAGTCGAGCTTCGCAATCTGAAGCCCGGCGCGTACAACATCGAGTTGTCCGTCGTCGACGGCCGGGGCCGGGAGCGGAAGACCCAGCGGAAGTTGCAGCTCAAGGCGCGGTAAATCGGCCCAGCACCCGGCGCACCTGCATCCTGAAAAGCCGGCCCTGGGCCGTGAGCCATCCCGCTTCCCGGACTTCTTCTTCATTCAACAGCAGCCGCCAGGCTGCTGCTATGCCGGTGCGTCCCAGGTAGCCGACGAACTTTTGCGGGTTACCGCGTTCCACCACCGGAAGCCGTCCCACGTTGAGCCGGGCCATCTTGGCTACGGCCTCCTCGGCCAGCTCATCGGGATAGGTGACGGTCAGCTTTTGCGAGCCCGCCGCTGCCACGGTCAGCTCGGCTGCATCAGACCGGCCCAGCGCCTTCATCAGATCGCCCCGGGTGAGGAGCCCAACCAGCTGACCGCCGGCACTCACGATCGGCCAGGCATGGCGGTGGCCCAGCTTGGGATCTCCCGCCGCTATGCTGTTGCCCACCGCCTGCACCGGCGTGTCTGGAGTCAGGGTGGGCACATCGCGCTCCATGACGTCCTGCACCCGTACCCGCGCCAGCGGACTGACGCTGTACTCCCGGCTCACGTGGTACCCTCTCCGGGCCACTTTCTCGGTGAGAATGGAACGCCGCATGAACAGAACGGTGACTCCGTGGGCCGCCGCGCAGGCCACCAACAGTCCGGGCAGCGCGGTAAAATCTCCGGTCAACTCCAGCATGAACGCCACTGCCGTGAGCGGCGATCTCATGGTTCCTCCCATCACCGCGGCCATGCTCATCAGTCCCCAGAGCCCGCTTTCACCCGGCCGGATCACGTGTGCTTCCAACGCTCCCAGCGCGCCGCCCATAATCAAGAGCGGTGCGAGCACTCCGCCCGACGTGCCCGAGCCGAGTGCGAAGGACCAGATGATTGCCTTGGTGAGCAGCAGACTGACCAGGAACCAGCCGACAATCTTGCCCTGCAGCAGGCCCGCGATGATGTCGTAGCCCACACCGAGCGCGTGCGGCTGGATCAGCCCACCGATTCCGACTACCGCACCGCCCAGAACCGGCCACCACATCGGGTTCAGCGGAACCCGCGCGAAGAGGTCCTCGCAGGCGTACACCAGCCAGGTCAGGCAGCCGGACGTGAGGCCGGCGACGATTCCGATGGGCAGGGAGAAGGCCAGCTCCCGCCAGGGCAGCACGGCGTGCAGCGGCACTGGAAAAATGGGACCCGGCCCCAGCAGGGGGACTCGAACGGCAGCAGCCATCGCGCACGCCGCCGCCACCGGGATGAAGCTACGGGGTTTCCACTCGAAGAGCAGGAGCTCCACCGCAAGGAGGACAGCCGCAAGCGGGGTCGCAAAAATCGCCGCCATGCCGGCGGATGCGCCGGCCACCAGCAGGGTCTTTCGCTCGGCGGCGGAGAGGTGAAAGCCTTGGGCAAAGAGCGATCCGAACGCCCCACCAGTGGCAATGATGGGTCCTTCGGCGCCGAACGGCCCACCGGTGCCGATCGAGACCGCCGAAGAGATCGGTTTCAGGATGGCGACCTTGGCCGACATGCGGCTCCGGCCGATCAGGATGGCCTCCATCGCCTCCGGAATTCCATGTCCGCGAATGCGATCGGTGCCATAGCGGGCCATGAGTCCGACGATCAGGCCGCCGAACATGGGCACCAGGACCGCCCAGTAGCCGAGATGATTGTCCGCCGGTGAGACCAGCTCGGAGGAGAACCGCTGGTAATACGCGAGGTTGGTGAAGGTGCCGATCAGCCACATCAGCGCCCGGGCAACAAACGCGCTCATGACGCCCACCACCAGCGCCATGAGCGATATGACCAGCAGCCGAGGACCGGCGGTGAAATCCGCCAGCCGATCGTCGGAACCGCTCACCGCTTACCTGCCGGACACCGGCCAGCTGCCGCCCAGCGAACGATACAGCTGCACTGCCGCCGAGAGCTGATCCAGCTGCGCCTGACTCAGCGCCAGCTCAGCGGTGAAGAGGCTCCGTTGGGCATCCAGGACCTCGAGATAGTTCGCGATACCGGTCCGATATCTCAGCTCGGCCAGCTGCAGCCCCCGCCGGAGGGCTAGGGTCTGTGTCTCCTGGGCTACCACCTGATCCCGGGTAGTGCGTACTCCCGCCAGCGCATCACTGGCTTCCCGAAGTGCGATCAGGAAACTCTGCTCGTACTGCAATCGTGCCTGATCGGCCCGGGCCCTTGCTGCTCGGGTCTCGTTGATCAGCCTGCCACCAGTAAAGAGCGGCAGCGAGACGCCGGCCAGAGCCTGGTACACTTCTCCATTCGAGATGAAGAGCCTGCTGGCCTCGGCCACCTGTGTGCCGTAATAGCCGGTGATGGTTATCGCGGGCAGCCGTGCAGCCTGGGCGACGCCGATGCGTGCCGTGGCCGCGGCATACGCCCGTTCCGCTGCCTGAACGTCAGGCCGCCGGGTGAGGAGAGCGGCAGGCAGCGAGTCAGGCACCCGGAAGGCGTTCAGTATTCCGGCAAGATCGTTGTGTCGCGCTATCGGAGCGGGTGCCTGCCCCAGCAGGAGACTCAGCGCGTGCTCCTGCTCCGCCCGAAGCCGCTCGGTCCGGGCCAAGTTCGCGGCCGGCACCGCGACCTGTGCCTCGAACTGGCGCACATC
>JBJMPB010000232.1:0-3664 GCA_045803455.1 Gemmatimonadales bacterium
CGCCAATCTCGACGAGTTGCTGCGTGCGCTGGAGCTTTTGGTGATCGGCGGTGAGCATCGCCTGCATCGAGAGATATTTCGTCTGGGCCTCCGCCAGTTCCGGACTGAACAGCGTCGCCAGCGGCGTGCCACGCTTGACCGTCGTCCCCAGCTCCACGGGGACCTTGGTGACAATGCCCCCGACAAGGGGGGCGACTTTCACCTCCCGATAGGCATCAGCCATCACGGTCCCTGGCAGCTGAATGGGTGCCTGGGATACGACCTCTTCTGCCGGTGCGGTGGTGATCCCGGCCCGGCTCACGGCCTCGGGCGAGAGCACGACCTCGGCCGCCGGGGGGCTCGCCGCCGCTGGCTCAGCCGGGGACAACGCAGCCGGCGCTGAGGTGGGCGCGGTCGCGACAGGGGCAGGCAGGACGCCCCCGAGATAGCGCGGCACCAGGGTCGCGCCCAGAGCCCCAAGCACGATCAGGCCCAGCGCCCCGACGCCCCACGCCAGACCGCGGAGCAGCCGGGGACGCTTTGGGCGCGCCGCTGGCGACTCGCGCACTACATCGCTCTGTGGCTCCATGGTTCTCTCCTCTGTCACGTCACTCCGTACCTCCATAGTGCTCTCCTCTCTTCAGCGCTCCGGCGTGCCCACGGCACGTTCAATGTCCACCGCCGCGTCATACACCTGCTTCAAGACGTCCGTATAGCCCGTTTCGACATCGATATAGCGCCGCTGCTCGGCAATCACGTCCAGCAAGGTGGCGCGTCCCAGCGTATAGGTCTGGCGGACGACCCCGAGGTTCTGACGGGCGACCTCCCGGACGCCCTGCGTGTAGATCTCCAGGGCACGTTGCGCGGCGTCATACTGCGTGAACGCCACCGTGACCTCCTGGCGAATCGTGAGGGTGACCAACGCCAGGCGCCGTTGCGCGGCCGTGGTCGAGGCCAGTGCCGCGGCAATGTTTCCCTGGTTCTGATTGCGTACGGGCAGCGTGACCGAGACGCTCGCCCCGACGTAATGAAAGATGTCCTGGATGGGCTGGGTGCTCCCACTCGCCGTGAGGCCGCGCAGGTCGTAGCCAAAATCCTGCCGCATGTACCCGACATTCACACTGGCGTCCCAGCGGCCTTCGGCTTTCTCCTTCTGGATCATAGCCTCGGCCATCGCCACCTCGGCTCGGGCCACCAGGAGGTCGGACCGCGCCGCGAGGGCCTGCGTCAACCCCGCCTGGAGGTCCAGACGCACAGGGGCGGGACGCAAATCGCCTCGCAACGACAAGGGGGCCTCTGGTCCTAGACCGACCAGGGTTTTCACCTGCAACGTCAGCACCTCCACCTGACTCGCCAGCAGGCGGCGGCTGGCTTCGAGGCGGTTCACCTCGACGCGCAGCAAATTCTCGTCCAGCGGCGGCGCGGCCCCCCGGCTGACGCGTGCCTGGAGGAGGCCCAGTGCCTCGCGGTTCACCTGCACCAGCTCCTCAGTAAAGTGGAGATTGCGCTGCGCGGCCAAAAGCTCCCCAGCCTTCATGCGCACGTCTGCCCGCAGCCGACGCGCCCGGTCCGCTACCTGGGTGCGCTTCATCTCCAGCTCGCCCGCCGCCACCCCGACACGCCCGGCTTTGCGACCGTTGAGATCGAGGGGCACGGTGACGCTCGCCGTGAGGTTGTTGTCCGGACCCGCCACATTCTTCTGCACGCCGAGATCGAGCATGGGATTCGGGCGCAGCCCGGCCTGCTGGAGGCGCCCGTGGGCGCCGTCCACCTCAGCCTGCGTGGCTTGCAAATCCGGGTTGTCCGCCAGGGCACGCGCCACGAGGTCGTCCACCGTGACCTCCCCCGTCTCACGCGGGGCCTGTGCCCACGCCGCGCGGGACACGACCAGGGGCACCCCGAGGAGCCCGACCAGCAGGAGCGTTCTGTACAGTTGCACGGGCATGTCCTCCTCATGGAGGCACCAGGGTGCTCCTGGTGCCGTCTCTTGGTGTCTCCTAGCGCACGGGCACGGAAAATTGGGTTGAGCCCTTGCCCGCCGGTCCGTCCCAGGCGACGGTGACTTGCCGTGCCCCCCTGTCCGGGAAGTCGATCGTGCCAAGATAACGCCCAGGCGTCTTATCAGGGGACAGCGTGGCGCCCGCGAGCATCGGGGCCATACCCGGCATCGCCATGCTGGTGCTCAGGGTGACATTCCCCGCATCCACCGGCTGCTTGGTTGCGGCTGAGGTAAACTCCAGGACAAAGGTGTTCTTGCCCTGTGTCCACTGCCCTGACTCGCTCAGCAGTGTAATCGTCATGTCCTTGGTTTTCTGCGTCTGTATCGCTTTCAGATCGGCTCCCCAGACGCTCCCAAGGCGCAGCCCTGCGACCAAGACCATCCCCAGCACAACGCCAACACACACACGTTTCATCAGGTGTTTCTCCTCTCTGTCATGGTTGGGACATGGTGTCCATCGGCCGACCCGAGCGCCGGCCGCCCGTGGAGGGAGCGGTCGGTCTCCATGGCCTCCCTCCTTTCCTCGCGACGGAGCTCCCGCTCCCGCAGCCAATAAAAGATCACCGGGGTGACCAGCAGCACATGCATCAGGGAGCTGACCATCCCCCCGAGGACCGGTGTCGCCAGCGGCTTCATCACCTCCGCCCCAGTAGAATGGCTCCACATAATGGGCAGCAGGCCCGCCACCACGGTCGAGACCGTCATCACCTTCGGGCGCAACCGCAGGAGCGCCCCCTCGGTCACGGCCTCCAGCAGGGCCGCCCGCGTCAGTCGTCCTCCCAGGGCCTGGCGCTTGCGCACCACGGCCTCCTCCAGATAGATCACCATCACCACGGCGGTCTGCACGGCAGTGCCAAACAAGGCGATAAACCCGACCATGACGGCCACGGAGATGTTGTACCCCAGGGCGTAGAGCAGGTAGATGCCTCCAGAGAGCGCGAAGGGCACGGCTAGCAGCACGTGCGCCGCCTCCAGCAGCGAGTGATAGGTCAGATACAGCAGGATGTAGATCACGGCCAGCACGACAGGAATCACGATCTGCAAGCGCTGACGCGCCCGTACTTCGTTCTCGTACTGACCACTCCATTCAATGTATGACCCCTGGGGAAGTTTGACCGTCTTCGCGACGAGGGTTTTGGCCTCCTCGACGAAGCTACCGACATCCCGCCCGCGCACGTTGAGCAGCACGGTGACGACGAGGAGGCCGTTCTCGCTGCTGATCATCGACGGGCCACTGACCTGCTTGATGTCGACGAGTTGTCCGAGGGGGAGCTGCATGCCGTTGGGTGCCGGCACGGGCACGCTCGCCAGCGCCTCAGGACTGCTGCGATACTGCGGGGCGTAGCGCACACGCACGGGGAAACGCTGACGTCCTTCAATCGTCAGCGCCAGGGTCGTTTCGCCCACAGCCGTTTCAATGACGTCCTGGATGGCGCCGACCGTAATGCCATAGCGCGCAGCCGCCTCACGGTTGACACGCATATCGAGATACGGGGCTCCCGTGACCTGCTCGGGATAGACATCCACGGCACCCGGGATGCGCCGCAGCACCTCGGCCACCACCCGCGCCCGCTCTTCGAGGGCCGTCAGCTCATGACCAAAGATCTTCACACCCACTTCTGAGCGAATGCCGGTCGTGAGCATATTGATGCGATTGATAATCGGCTGCGTCCAGATATTCGCGAC
>JBJMPB010000233.1:0-5550 GCA_045803455.1 Gemmatimonadales bacterium
CATCCGGAAATTCACCTCCCTCCCGGCGCAGCGAATGCGCCTCGCCGATCGCGGAGTGCTCAAGGCCGGCATGTGGGCCGATATCGTGGTGTTCGATCCTGACAGCGTGAGGGATCGGGCCACGTTCGAGGAGCCGAATCAGCTGAGCGAAGGAATGCAATGGGTTCTGGTCAACGGCATCCCGGTCATCGCCCAAGGCAAGGCCACCGGGGCATTGCCTGGGAGGGTTCTCCGGGGACCCGGTGCCGCTCGCCCTACCCCTTAGTTGACGACCCCAAATAGCTTGTTGTATGTCCGTTCACGTCACCTCTGAGATAGGTGCTCTGCGCACCGTGCTGGTGCACACCCCCGGGCCCGAGCTCGAGGCGGTGACTCCCGGCAACCGGGAAGATTACCTCTACGACGATATCATCGACCTCGAGATTGCCCAGCGGGAGCATCGCCAGTTCGTCTCCGTGCTCCGCCGCTTTTCCCGGGTCTATCATGTCCGGGATCTGCTCACCGAGATCCTCCATGAACAAGACGGCCGCGATTTCCTGATCAGCAAGACCATGGACGTGGTCCCCTCGGACGAGCTGGGCCAGCGCCTCAGCGCGCTGCCGGCCGAAGAGATCGTGCAAATGCTCGTCGAGGGGACGGAGGAGGAGAGCGGCCCGATCGCCCGGGCCCTCAACGAAGTGGGCTTTGCCTTTCCGCCGCTGCCGAACCTGTTCTTCCCCCGGGACATCGGCATGGTGATCGGCGACCATGTGGTGGTCGGCTCGATGCGATACGGCGTGCGCTGGACCGAAGAGCTGTTGATCAAGGCGCTGTTCCGGTTTCATCCCGAACTGGCCAACTCCGGACTGCTGTACGACGGCTCGGAAGAGCGGCGCAGCAACTACACGCTGGAAGGAGGCGACGTACACTATCTCCGCCCTGATCTTCTCGTCGTGGGCTTCAGCGAGCGCACCTCTCCGGCAGCGCTGGACACCTTGTGCGACACGGTCTTCGAGCAGGGCCAGGTCACCGACGTACTGGTGGTCGTCATGCCGAAGGCCCCTACCGCCATTCACCTTGACATGATCTTCAGCCAGGTCGACCGGGAGCTGTGCGTGGTATATCCGCCGTTCTTTGTGGGTCCCGAGCGGCTGCCGGTTATTCACCGTCGCAAAGGCACCGAGGGTGTGGTGGAAGAGCCGGACTTCTTCGCGGCCCTGCGCCAGGTCGGACTGCCGCTCCAGCCGGTATTTGCCGGCGGCGAGCGGCGGATCAATCAGGAGCGGGAGCAGTGGAGCTCGGCTTGCAATTTCCTGGCGGTCCGGCCGGGCACGCTGGTGAGCTACCGCCGAAACGAGCAGACCCTGTGCGCCTTGGAGGCGGCGGGATTTCGGGTACTACCCGCCCCGAATTTTCTTGCGTTCGACGACTGGAACGATGCCAAGCACCGCACGGTGATCACCATCGAGGGCAGCGAGCTGGCCCGCGGGGGCGGGGGACCACGCTGCATGTCGCTGCCCCTCCGCCGGGAGCCGGTGTGATCGGCACCTCCGCCTATCCGGACAGCACCCTCCTTGAGCGGGTCCTCCTCCAGCTGGATAGCGGTCCCCGGGCTCCCTCCGCGCTCTGCCGCGATATCCTGGGACTGTTCAACGCGCCGGCCGCGATATGCGACCGGCTTGCCTTCGCTCTGCTGGGCGCGGACCCGCGAGTACGGCTGCTGGAGGACGGGCGCTGGTCTCTCGTGCCCGAGGCTCAGGGATCTCCACTCCTGGATGACTGCGCCTTTGCGGTGGTGGATGTGGAGACCACCGGCGCGAGAGCCGGGTTCGGCGACCGGATCACCGAGATCGCGGTGGCAGTAGTTCACGGAAGCCGGCGGGAGATCGTGTTCGAATCGTTGGTCAACCCGGAGCGTCCGATACCTCGGGCCGTCTGCGCCATCACCAACATCACCGACGAGATGGTGCGTCACGCGCCGCGGTTTGCCGAACTAGCTGAGCGGGTCTTGGCGGTGCTGTCGGGAAAGGTCTTCGTGGCCCACAATGCGCGGTTCGACTGGAACTTCGTCAGCGCAGAGCTGCGGCGTTCCCAGGATCTCACCCTGGGAGGCACCCGGCTCTGTACCGTTCGGCTTGCGCGCCGACTGGTGAAGGGCGTGCGTTCCTGCGGGCTGGACAACCTGTGCCGATTCTTCGGCTTCCGCAACAACGCCCGGCATCGCGCTGGAGGTGACGCGCTGGTTACGGCCGAGCTGCTGGCGCGCCTGCTGACGCTCGCCCGGGAAGAGGGTGCGCGCACGCTGCACGATCTCGCCTCGATCGAGTCCCGCCGCTCGCGCCGGCGCCGCCGGCGGCGGAGCGCCATGCCTACGCCACCCCGTGAGGATTCCTGCCAGGAGGAGCTGCATTGACTCTCCAGCAGTCGTTCACCATAGGACGGCTTCGCTGCCACACGCTCGAAGGTGGCCGGCAGCGGCTGGATGGTGGAGCGATGTTCGGCGTCGTGCCGCGAACTCTCTGGAAGACTCGGATCGAGCCGGATGATCGCAACCGCATTCCCCTGGCGATGAGGTGTGTGGTGGTGGAGCATCCCGATGGCCTGGTTCTGATTGACACAGCCCTGGGTAACAAGGAAGACACCAAGTTCCTGGACATCTACGGCGTGGAAAATCAGGGACTGGAGGGGGCCACTCAGCTGGAGGACGCACTGGCCTCTGCCGGCTTTCTTCCCCGGGACGTGAAGTGGGTGATCAACACCCACCTGCACTTCGACCACGCGGGCGGCAACACCACCATGGATCCCGATCTGGAGAACGATCCTCGCCGGCACATCCGGATGACGTTCCCCAACGCCACCTACGTTGTGCAGCGCGGTGAGCTGGAGTTTGCCCGACACACCAACGAGCGCACCCGGGCCAGCTACCTGCCCCACAACTTCGACCCCGTCGCGGCAGCTGACCGCTGGCGGCTGCTGGAGGGCGACGGCGAGATCCTTCCCGGGATCAGGGCCAGAGTGACTCCCGGGCACGTGCCCTGGCACCAGGTGCTATTGATCGAGAGCGAGGGCGAGACCGCGGCCTTCGTGGGCGACTTGTTTCCCACCACGGCCCACCTGCCGCTTCCCTGGATCATGGGATACGACCTCGAGCCGCTGCGTACCCTGGAAAGCAAGCGTGCTTTACTGGCGGAGGCGGTGGCGGGGGGCTGGCGAATGATCTTCGAGCACGATCCCCGGGTGGCCATGGCCCGGCCGGTGCGCGAGGGGAAGGGAATCGAGCTGCGCGAGATCAGCGCCGCGCCCGAACCTGAAGCCCAGCTTTCCGTTGACACTCCTCGGGTTGCCCGCTAGGTTCTTGCCCTGTAAGTGAGGGGCTGAGGCTCCTCCACCCTGAGCCTGCCGGCCCGATGCCGCAGCGCAGCCGGGTCCTGGCTTCGAAGCGTTCAGGTGGCACTGCCACCGTGCTTCGGTCGTGGGCACCCGGTCATTGCCGGGTGCTCTTTTTCTTTTATTGCCTGGAGGCCTGCACTGGCCACAAACGATCGTGAAAAACGGATCCGCGTCAACCGGATGATCCGGATCAGCCCGGTGCGAGTGATCACCGCTGCCGGCGAGCAACTCGGCGTACTGCCGATCGAGGAGGCGTTAGCGGCGGCAATGGAGCGCGGACTGGATCTCGTGGAGGTGGCGCCCACGGCCCGGCCCCCGGTGGTCAAGATCATGGACTACGGGAAGTTCAAGTTCGAGGAAGCCAAGGCGGCGCGGGCAGCAAAGAAAAAGCAGCACGTCATTCAGCTCAAGGAAGTGAAGTACCGGCCGGGCATCGACGATCACGATTTCGACTTCAAGACCCGGCACGCACGCGAGTTCCTGGGCGATGGCAACAAGGTCAAGGTGACGATGATGTTCCGGGGCCGGCAGATGGCGCACCTAGAGCTGGGAAAAGCGGTGCTGGACCGGGTGGCGGCGAGCCTGGCCGACGTGGGGAAGGTCGAGTCAGAGGCCAAGCTGGAAGGCCGCAACATGACCATGGTGCTGGCGCCTAAATGAGCGACGGAGAGTAGAGATGCCAAAGCAGAAGACCAAACGTGCAGCGATGAAGCGCTTCAAGACCACGGGCAGTGGCAAGCTCAAGCGCTGGCACGCGAATCACAGTCACATCCTGACCAAGAAGACGCGCAAGCGGAAGAACCGGCTGAAGAAGGGCGACCTCGTCAGTTCCGCCGATTTCCCGCGCGTCAGCCGTCTCCTTCAGGCGTAAGGACACACTCCGATGCCCCGGGTTAAAAACGGCGTGGCTCATCACGCCAGAAAAAAGAAGATCATGGAGGCCGCCAAGGGCGCTCGCGGCGGCCGGAGCAAGCTCTACAAATCCGCCAAGGAAACCGCCGAGCGCGCCATGCGGTACGCCTACCGCGACCGGCGGAAAAAGAAGGGCGAGTTCCGGGCACTCTGGATCACTCGCATCAATGCGGCGGCCAGAGGCCAGGGAATGAGCTACAGCCGATTTATGGCGGGACTGCGGAAGGCCGGCGTGGACATCAATCGCAAGGTCCTCGCCGATCTCGCAGTCCACGACCTGGAGGCCTTTGCCCGTATCGCCGAAATGGCGAAGGGTGCCGATCGCCAGTAGCCGCGTGTGCCCCTGTTGCCCCATGGGGCCGTTCGCGACGGGCGGGCGGCCCCATGTATGTAATTGACGTATCGACCCGTGATCCCCATGTCTGATCCGATCGGCTATCCCGAACTCGATGCCTTGCTGCCGCGGCTCGCGGCCGTGCCCGGCCTTGACGCCGACGCGCTGGCGGCGGAGATCGTGGCCGTGCTGGGGCGCAAGAACGGCGAGCTCACGGCCGCACTGCGCTCGGTTCCCTCCAGGCCGGTTGAAGAGCGCAAGTCCTACGGCGCCGCGGTCAATCGCCTCAAGGCGCGGTTCGAAGAAGCCTTCGCACAGCGGAGTGAAGCTCTCGAGACGGATCGCCGGCAGCAGGAGCGGGCGGGACTGGATCTCACCATGCCGGCCCGCCACCGGTGGGTGGGCGCCGAGCACCCGGTCACCCGGGTAATCGATGAGATCGTACAGATCTTCCGCGGGATCGGTTTCACCGTTGCGGTCGGTCCCGAAGTGGAAACCGACTGGTACAACTTCACCGCGCTGAATTTTCCGGCGGATCACCCCGCAATGGACATGCACGATACGCTGTACGTCGATGCCCCTCCCATCAAGGGCGAGCAAGGTGGGCGGCTGCTGCTGCGCACCCACACGTCGCCGGTACAGATCCGAACCCTGCTGGAATCCCCGCCCCCGGTCAGAGTCGTGATCCCGGGCCTGGTCTATCGGAATGATCCGTTTGACCCGTCGCATGCCCCCGCGTTCTCTCAGATCGAGGGCCTGGCGGTAGACGAGGGTATCTCCTTCGTCGATCTCAAGGCTACACTGGTGCATTTCGCCCACCGGTTCTTCACCCCAACCACCAAGGTGCGGTTCCGGCCATCGTTCTTCCCTTTCACCGAGCCTTCCGCCGAGATGGACGTGGAGTGCCAGCTGTGCCATGGGAGCGGCTGCCCGGC
>JBJMPB010000412.1:0-3517 GCA_045803455.1 Gemmatimonadales bacterium
CCGGCCCTTGGCAATCCTTCTGCTATTCGCCTAGGAGATCTTCCGCGGGCGGCCGGAGCTTCGGAATTGGATCCAAATGCTCCAGTCCCGCTGAATTGAGAAATCCCGAAAGGTCAGCCGCATGCTCAGCGGTATCCACTGCAATCTCCACAGTACCGTTCGTGACAATGGGAACAACCGGCTCGGCATTGCGTCCAGCCCGCCGCAGCGCCCGCCGGATTGGACGCCAGGGACCAGGGAGGTTGTGGAGATCCACGCCTTCGCGTTTGAGGGTGTTTGCAAGCGCGTAGATTGCGGTTGGCTCATAGCGCCTGGTGCGAAGCACGTGCCTGTGGGGCCACCCGGTAGTGCCGGTAGGTGCTGACTTGGAGGACTCGCTATACATAGGGCTGCCTCCTAAAGGGGCCAAGTACCCGATTCGCCGACCGTTCAGCGTACCCCCACTCATGGTCACAAGCGGTGAGTGCCGTCACATCATGAATTACGGAGGACACTGATGGGCAAGGGCCGGCTGGAGGCATTCAGCGATGGTGTGCTGGCGATCATCATCACGATCATGGTTCTCGAGCTGCAGCCGCCCCACGGTACCGATCTCTCGGCCCTGCGCCCGCTTATGCCGGTCCTGCTGAGCTATATACTCAGCTTCGTCTACCTGGGGATCTACTGGAACAACCATCACCACATGCTACACGTCACCCATCGGGTGACGGGCACGATCCTCTGGGCGAACCTGCACTTACTGTTTTGGCTATCACTGGTACCGTTCGTGACGGCCTGGATGGGCGAGAACCACCTGGTCTCAACCCCGACCGCGCTCTATGGCGTGGTTCTCCTGATGGCGGCCGCTGCCTACTGGATCTTGCAGCAACAAATCTTGCGTGCCGAAGGGCCGCAGTCCGTCCTGGCCACAGCGGTGGGTCGCGACCCCAAAGGGAAGCTCTCTCCACTGCTCTACTTGTTGGCGATCGGAGCCGCGTTCGTACGCCCGTGGCTGGCTCACGCGGTGTACATTCTCGTTGCACTCATATGGTTGATTCCTGATCGCCGCATCGAGCGGGCCGTAAGCGGTGCGCCGCCGAACAAAGCGCATGCACCTGGGTGAGGGAGGCCGATGCGTGGTCCGTCAGACGGCGGTACCCAGGTGGCAAAGGAGAGAGCGATGATCACGCGGTCGAGGCAACTCGCCTGCTGGGCGGCCACGTGGCTGCTGGCAGGCTGCGCAAGCTCGGGTCCTGACGACGCCTCGCTTCTCCGCGATATGGAGCATGGACCTGCCCTGCTGGCCTTCTACGGAGACACCAGTGTCGTCCAGCTCGCGGCGACGGTTCGCGTCGGAGAGGTGACGCCCGTGCGGTTCACGAGTTTCGCCGGGGGGTGCATCCGCCAGGCTGAGAGCGTAATCACGGTGTCGGGCCTTACCGCGAACATCCATTCCCGGCGCAGCGAACTGCCATCGCGCGCCGTATGCACCACGGAATTGAGGATCGACGAAAACGTGGTGGAGCTCCAGTTCGCGGAGCCGGGGCGCGCCCGGGTGCGGATTGCAGGGCTGGCTCGGCCGGGTGACCGGCCGATCGTACTCGAACGGGACCTCTTGGTCACGCCCTAGCCGGTGCCTCTCGTCACAGCCTCACACGCGCACGGCATCTGACGGAGGCACATTCTGAGAGATAGACCAAGAGCATGGGAGTGAATCCAGCCTGAAGATTTGGATCGACGCCGACGCGGCGCCCAGGGACGTGAAGGAACTGGTGTTTCGGGCGGCCAAGCGGCTGTCGCTGGAGACTGTTCTCGTCGCCAATCAGCGGTTGCAGACACCACCGGGCAACCCGCTGGTCCAGGCTGTTTGGGTGGATGGCGGAGCGGATGTGGCCGATCAGCACATCGCAGACCACGCTACCTCCGGAGACCTGGTGATCACTCAGGACATCCCGCTGGCCGCGCTTCTAGTGCCTAAGGGGATCGCAGTGCTGGATCCGCGCGGCGATGAGCACACACCCGACACTATCGGCGAGCGCCTTTCGGTGCGTGACTTCATGGATCGGGCAAGGATGGCAGGGGCGGTGACAGGCGGGCCGCCACCCTTCGACGCTCGGGCGAAGCAGGCGTTTGCGGCGGCCCTGGATCGAGTGCTCACGCGGCTCCGCCCGAAATGATGCGGAATCGACCAGCCCGACGCGACTAACCTCGTTCTACCGACCACGTCACGCAGGTATCGAGATGCCCACAACAAGAAAGTTTGCCGCCAAGCAGCGCGACGGCCTGCTGAGAACCCTGAAAGCTCGCTTCGATGCACACGTCGACCGGCATGCCGGGCTCGAATGGACTGCCGTACAGGCAAGAGTCGAGGCGAACGACGCCAAGCTCTGGTCGCTCAATGAACTGGAGCAGTCCGGCGGCGAACCTGATGTTGTTGGTAGAGATACGTCGACCGGTGAATACGTCTTCATGGATTGCTCAGTCCAGAGCCCCAAAGGGCGTCGAAGCGTGTGTTACGACCGCGAAGCGCTCGAGGCACGGAAGGAGCACAAACCGAAGACCAGTGCTGTTGAGATGGCAACTGCCATGGGTGCCGCCCTACTCACAGTGGAGGAGTATCAGGGTCTCCAGACGCTCGGGCAGTTCGACACGACCACGTCCAGCTGGGTGCAAACACCTGCCAGGATCCGCAAACTGGGCGGCGCGCTCTTCTGTGATCGTCGCTACGATACGGTCTTCGTGTACCACAACGGTGCCGAGTCCTACTATGCCGCTCGCGGATTCCGGTGCTCACTCAAAGTGTAGATGCGAGCGCGGATCACGGAGTGACGATGGGAGCTGGTACGAACTCGCTGCGGAAGTACTCGCTGGCCGCTGGTCTGTTCTATCTGCTCACCTTCGTGTCGATCCCCACTCTCGCTCTCTACCGCACGGTGCGGGCCCCGAACTTCGTCACCGGCCCGGGCCCGGACACCCCGGTGATCCTGGGCGTCCTGCTGGAAACGATTGTCGCCCTCGCCGGGATCGGAACCGCTGTCGCACTCTATCCCGTCGTCAGACGACAGGGCGAGGCACGCGCGGTGGGCTTCATCACCTCCCGCGTTCTGGAGGCCGCCACGATCTACGCCGGCATCGTGAGTCTCATGTCGATCGTGACGTTGCGCCGGGCCGGCGCAGGAGCCGGTGCGCTGGCCGTCGGGCAGGGCCTGGCCGCCCAGTACCAGTGGACCTTCTTCTTCGGCCAGAGCTTCATCCCGGCCCTGAACGGCGTGTTGCTGGGCTCCCTGTTGTATCAGTCGCGCCTGGTGCCCCGCTGGCTTCCGGTGTTGGGATTCACCGGGGCGGCTCTGCTGGTCGCGTCCTGGTTCGCCATCCTGGTCGGACTCATTCGAGCGATAAGCCCTGGCGCGGCCGTTGCGGCGCTGCCAATAGCCGTATGGGAATTCTCGCTGGGTGTCTACCTGACCTTCTGGGGCTTCAAGCCTTCCGCGATTACTGCCGGCCTGTGATCCCTCTCGCTGCGAGGACCCTCACAGAG
>JBJMPB010000458.1:0-5036 GCA_045803455.1 Gemmatimonadales bacterium
CGGGTCGAGGAACAGGTGACCACGACCGAGGGAAGAGTCGGCGGGGTGAAAACCTTCCGTTATCTGGTGGTGCCCGACTCAGCGGGTCCGCTCAGCTTACCGGCGGTGAGCTACGGCTACTACGATCTGGCGGCGCACGAATATCGCTCAGCCGCACTGCCGGTAGCATCGCTGCCGGTGTCCTCAACCGATGCTCCGGCATCCACGGCATTGCCACCGGGCTTGCTGCCCGCCGGCTCCCCAGGATTGGCGTGGCAGATGGCGCGCGACATCCCGGACTGGGGTTGGATCGTCATTTTCCTGCTCCCTCCAATCCTGATCAGTCTCAGAGGCAGGGCACTCCCCCGACGTGCGGCAGCACCTCCGGTCGTGGAGACCGGGCTCAGGGCTGCGGAAGAGCGGCTCGACCAGGTGGTGCGCGGACTGGTGCCCGATCCGGACCAGCGGTCGCGAGTAGGACTCGCCGCCGCGGTTCGCGCAGCGGGAGCAGACGGAGAGACGGCGTCACGGGTTGCAGCAGTACGGGACCGGCTGCTGGCCCGGCGCTATGGTCCGCCGGGGCAGACTGCCGAAGACCAGGCTCTGGTCCAGGAGGTCGAAGAGCTGGTACGCCGCTTAGGAGATTCGTTGCGGGGATGGGGAGGACGGGTTGCCCCCATCGTCCTACTGCTCGGGCTCTTCAGTGCCGGCATGTCCGCGCAGGCCCCGCCGCCGCCCGAGGGTCTGTATGAAGCGGGAGCTCTCCAGGCTGCCGCGGATGGATTCAGCCGACGGGCCGCGCTGGAGCCTACGGTAGCGGCGCACTGGTATGACCTCGGAGCCACCTACTATAGGCTCGGCGCCAAGGGCCGGGCCACCGCCGCATGGGTTCAGGCTCGGCGACTGGCGCCGCGCGAGCAGAACGTGCTTCGGGCGCTGCGGCTCACGCCGGCTCCCGACGTGACATCATCCAGGATGCTCTGGTCCCCTCCGGTTACCCCGGAAGAGTTGTTGCTGATGGGAGCATTGGCGTGGTTCGCCGGCTGGATCGGTTGGGTGCTGCGGCCGCGACATCGCGACCGCTGGTCGGCGCTCTTGATCTTCGCCGCGATTGCAGCGTTGGGCGGGCTCGCTCTTCGGGCCTGGTATCACCGGCCGCTTGCCGTCGTGCTGGACCAGACCACGATGCGATTGTCACCGCACGGCCGCGCTCCCGCCGTTGGTCCCCTCGAGTCCGGCGCCGCGGTGCGGATGGTGAGAGCCGATCGCGGGTGGGTGCTGGTTCGCTCGGGCCGGGCCGAGGGCTGGGTGACGGCAGACGCGATCGCCGAAATCAGCGGGTAAATTCCCCGGATGCCACGCTGCATTGCCATCCTCCCTGACGCCGTCGCCGATCAGATTGCCGCGGGTGAAGTGGTCGAGCGCCCAGCCTCCGTGGTCAAGGAGCTGGTGGAGAACGCGCTGGATGCCGGAGCCCGTCACATCAGGGTCGAGCTGGAGAGCGGGGGAAAGGTCCGGATCGAAGTCAGCGACGACGGCAGCGGTATGGGGCGGGAAGACGCGGTACTCGCGCTCGACCGGCACGCGACCAGCAAAGTCCGTTCTGCGGCGGACCTGGTCGGCGTTTCGACGTTTGGCTTCCGGGGCGAAGCGCTGCCCGCTATCGCCTCGGTGTCGCGCCTTACGCTGAGCACTACCGACGGCGGCGAGGGGACCGAGCTGACTGTCAGCGGGGGACGGCTGGACCGGGTGAGCTCAGTGGCCCGGCAGCGGGGCACCACGGTTCAGGTTCGCGGACTCTTCTACAATACTCCCGCCCGCCGCAAGTTTCTTCGCTCCGTCGCCAGCGAAACCCGGGCCGCTCACGAAGCGGTTGCTACACTCGCCCTGGCGCACCCGCACACCGGTTTCGAGCTCCACGTCGATGGCACCTGCCGCCTGGCGGTTCCCGCCGACCAGGATGCGACAGAGCGTCTGGCTTCGGTGTGGGGACGCGACCTGGCAGGGACTCTGATCCCGGTCGGCTACGCGGCGGGGGCCTTTCGGGTGAACGGATTCATTCAGCGGCCGGGTGACGCTCAGCCCACCGGCCGGCGCACCCAGCTGTTCGTGAACGGCCGGCCTTTCAAGGATCCGTTTCTCATCCGTGCCGCGGAGGCCGGATATCGCGCCGCCATCCATCCGGGCGACCGGCCTTCTTTGTATTTGCGAATCGAAGTCGCACCGGAGGATGTGGACGTGAACGTCCATCCGGCCAAGCTGGAGGTGCGCTTCCGCGATCGCATTGGGGTCGAGCGGGTAGTGGAAGAGTCTGTGCGAGCATCTCTGGGGGCACTGGTGGCAGCGGTGCCGGTAGGAGACTGGCGGGGACTTCCGACATCACCGGGGGCTTCGGATGACGGCCCCGGTACCCAGCTGCTCGAGCTGGACCAGCTCTTCTCCCAGGCACCGGCCACTTCCGGTACAATGGAACAGGAGAGCCCGCCCGGTTTCATCGCGCCACTGCTTCAGGTCTTCGATACCTACATCCTTTACCAGGGCCCTGACGGCATCATCATCGTCGATCAGCACTCGGCTCATGAGCGGGTCCTGTATGAGGCGATCATGGCTCAGCTGAGCGGAGCCGGGGCTCCGGCGCAACGGCTGCTGCTGCCGCTCACCGTGGAGCTGACCGATGAGGAGCTCGACGCCGTCGACGCCCACGGGGACGAGCTCAGCCGGGTGGGCTTCGAGGTTGAGGGATTCGGAGGACGTACGGTGGTGATCCATGCCGTGCCGGCTCCTCACCCCCGGTTCGACGCCGATAGCTGTTTCCGTGAGATGGTGGCCGATCTGGCTCGCGGCCGGTTCGGCGGATGGAGCAATCGTCTCCAGCGATTCGCCGCGACCTACGCCTGCCGCGCGGCAGTCAAGGCGGGCGAGAGCCTGAGTGAGCGAGAGATGCGGGAGCTCCTCCTTCGCCTGTTCGCCACCGATCTTCCGCCTCACGACGTTCACGGCAGAGCCACCATCGTACAGCTACCGCGCGAGGAGCTGGAGCGCCGGTTTGGCCGGCGGTAAGGTTCCCGTCCTGGTTGGTCCTACGGCCGTGGGCAAAACGGCGGTGGCCCTGGCACTCGCCGCTCATTGGCCACTCGAAATCATCTCGGCCGATTCCCGCCAGGTTTACCGCCGGCTCGACATCGGGACCGCGAAGCCTTCGCTCAAGGAGCGGGCGCGCGCTCCTCATCACGGCTTGGACGTGGTGGAGCCCGGCTGCAGGTACAGCGCCGGCCATTTTGCCCGGGATGGAGTGCGCTGGCTGGCCGATGTGCGTGCCCGCGACAAGCAGCCGATGCTGGTGGGAGGCACCGGACTCTACGTGCGGGCTCTGGCCGAAGGCCTCTTTACCGAGCCTGCTCTGGATCCTGCGCGACGGCGGTCGCTCGATGCCTGGACCGCGCGGCTGGAACCGATCGAGCTTCTGCGGTGGGCTTCCCGGCTGGACCCCGGCTTTCGCGGCGGCGGCCGACAGCGTGCCGCCCGGGCGATTGAAGTGGCGCTTCTCAGCGGCCGCCCACTTTCCTACTGGCAGGGAGCAGCGCGGGCCCAGGGCTCGCTCGATCCGTGGTACATTGTGCTCACGGTTCCCCGGGCGGTGCTGCATCGGCGAATTGCCCGCAGAGCGGAGGAGATGGTCCGCCGCGGCTTGATCGAGGAGGTCGCGGCAGTGCTGGCCGAGGGACACCCACCGAACGCCCCGGGATTGGATGGGATCGGCATCAAGGAAGCGGTGGAATACCTACATGGGGCGCGAGCGAGAGACTCGGTGGCCGAGGCAATCACCCTCAACACTCGCCAGTATGCCAAGCGGCAGCAAACCTGGTTTCGGCATCAGCTCACCGGCCAGGTAACTACTCTCGATGCCACTCGTGCGCCGGAGAAGCTGGCGGCGGAAATAGCGGCCTTGGGTAAGAAGCTCCCATGAAAATCGGCATTACCTGTTATCCCACCTACGGCGGTTCGGGCGCCGTCGCCACCGAGCTGGGCCTGGCCTTGGCGCGGCGCGGGCACGAAGTGCACTTCATCACCTATGACTCACCTTTTCGACTTCGGGGATACGCCGAGCGGGTCTATTTCCATCAAGTGGAAACCCGGATGGGCCGCTATCCGCTCTTCGATCACTACCCCTATACCCTGGCCCTCGCGTCGAAGCAGCACGAGGTGGTTCTGCGGGAGCGGCTCGAGGTGCTGCACGTGCATTACGCCATTCCCCATGCCACTACCGCGTACCTTGCGCGGGAGATGCTGAATGGCGAGTGGCCGCTCCGAGTGATCACCACTCTTCATGGCACCGATATCACCCTGGTCGGTCAGGAATCGAGCTTCTACGGCATTACCAAGTTTTCCATCGAACAGTCGGATGCCGTCTCGGCCGTATCGACGTATCTCCGGGATGAGACCTACCGGGCCTTCGGCTGCGGCACCTGCGACATACGGGTCATTCCCAACTTTGTGAACCTGCAGGAGTATCGGCCAGGCGAGCCGGGCTGCCGAGACCGTCTGGCGCCCGCCGGCCATAAGCTGATCACCCACGTCTCGAATTTTCGCGAGGTGAAACGGGTAAAGGACGTGGTCCGGGTCTTTGCCCGAATCCAGCGGGCCATGCCGGCAACGCTCATCATGATCGGAGACGGCCCCGAGCGGATGGACGCCGAGAACGAGGCGCGGGAGCTGGGGGTGGACAGCGACGTGCGGTTTCTGGGACGGCTCGACCCGGTGGCCTCGCTGCTGCAGGGAAGCGATCTGTTCGTTCTGCCTTCGCAAACCGAATCCTTCGGGCTGGCCGCCCTGGAGGCGATGGCCTGCGGCTCGCCGGTGGTGGCCAGCCGTGCGGGAGGGCTGCCCGACGTCATCGACGACGGCATCAATGGCATCCTGGAGCCGGTCGGCTCGGTGGAAGCAATGGGCCGGCGCGCGGTCGAGCTGCTGCGGGATACCGAGCGCCACGAGGCCATGCGCCAGGCAGCCCTGGCCAAGGCGGAGCAGTTCTCGGCCGACCGCATCGTTCCGATGTA
>JBJMPB010000500.1:0-2538 GCA_045803455.1 Gemmatimonadales bacterium
TACGTTGACCTGCTTTTTCTCAGCCATGATGCACCTCCTGTTTTTGTATAGCAGAATGCTAGCTTTTCGTCAACGTGCTTCCATGGTCGCACCTGAGGCACCTTGTTCAATGAGCGCGGGCGCGCGGGTCGATGCAGCCCGCTTCCGCACCGCGCCGGAGACCTCTGCATGCGAACCTCGCTCGTCGCCCTCGCTCTCGCCGCCGCCCTGGCCGGCGGCCTGCCGCTGGATACGATCTGGTCCTTCTTCACGTCCGCCTGGAGCGCATCCGCGGATGAGGGCTGCGGGTTCGACCCGAGCGGCCGGTGCGCTCCTGCTCCGCAGACGGACGCGGGTTGCAGATTCGACCCGAACGGCCTCTGCCAGCCGGCGCCGCAGGCGGATGCGGGTTGCGGCTTCGACCCCGACGGCTAGTGCTCCGTCATCCCTGAACTGCCGGAAGGTCACGCTTTCCCTGGGACCGCTGGCGTCCCGCCGGCATCCTCAAGACATTTGGCCGAAGGCCCGGCCTTGGTGCAGGGCAGAGACAAATGCCGGCGTTCCGCCGATTCATCCCGACAAGCCCGCGGGACGCCAGCGCTCCCAGGGAAAACGCGCCATACTCACGGTTTTGGTGATCCGGCAATTCAGACGTGACAGAGCTCCTAGTCTTTCGATCCTGGCCGTGCCCGTTGCTCACAATCCAGGCAGAGGCCGCTGGGCGGGCCGGGCCGTTCCGCGGCGAGCCGGGTCAGGATGCCTGACAGCGGCTCCTGACGGAGAGAGAAGGACGGCGATGTCAGGAAGGAGCAGGAGGTGATGCTCCCGTCGGGGCGGACGCGGAAGAACAGCCGGCCCGCTCCGCACCCTTGTTCCTCGCAGATCCGCAGCGCCGGGACCGGCATGCCGGCGCGGAAGTCCTGGAGCACCACCCTGGTGCGGCCCTGCCACGTGCCGCGCAGCCGGCTCCACTCGTCCAGGGCCGCCCGCAGCTCCGGACCGCTCAGCGCGAGGTACTCCGGCGCCCGTCCGCTGGCCACGAGCTCGATGACGCTCACTGCCGCGGCGCCGAGGTCCTCGGCCAACTCCAGGAGCGGACCGGCGCTGCCCCGGTTCAGCCGGCTCGGAGCGAACCCGATCACGACCCGTACACCCCGTGCGGCGAGCCGCTGAATCGCGCCCACCGCGAGGTCGAACAGACCCGGCCACTGGCGTATGCGGTCGTGCACCTCGGGCAGGTGGCTGTCCAGGCTGACGGTCACGCTGGCGAGGCGCAGGGCAGCGATCTCGTCGGCAACCTCCTCGGTGACCAGGGCGCCGTTGGTCGAGAGGTTCACCCCGATCCCGAGCGCGCACGCCTTGCGGGCCAGTGCCGCCCAATCCTCCCGCATCAGGGGCTCCCCTCCGGTCAGGGTGAGCATCGGCACCCGCTCCTCGCAAAGCTGAGCCAGGAAGCCCATGGCCTCCAGAGTCGAGAGCTCCCCGGCCCAGGACACCTCCGGGCCGGACTCCGAGTGGCAGTGAAGGCAGCAGGTGTTGCACCGGCGGGTGATCTCCCACTCGGCAAAGAGTGGCGGCCGCGAGGAGCGAGGCTTGGGATTCATGGGATCTCCTCCAGTCCTCCCAGTAAAGCCGGAAACAGGGGGGCAGGCCATACCTCGCGGGGTGGCTGGGCACCACCCGCAGGGGTAGCCATGGCAAAACGGCCCCTGGCGCCGCGGGGGCGCCAGGGACCGTCGGTTGCGGCTCGATCCCGTCCCGGGTCAGTTGGTCCGGAAGTCGATCTCCCAGAAGCCCAACGTTCCGGTGTCGGCCGCGGCCAGGTCGCGGACGCGCAGCTTCCATGCGCCGGCGATGGACTTGCCGGTGAAGGCCGAGAGCGACTGCGCCGGGGCCGTCAAGTCGGCGTAGACGGTCTTGATGTTGTCGGTGGTGCCGCCCGTCAGGTTGTGGAGCAGCACGGTCGTGTTGTCCGGGCCGATCAGCGCCACCTCCAGGTCGCCCTGGTAGGTGTGGGTGATGTCCACCCGCACCCTCAGGCTCACGATCGTCCCCGTGGCCGCTACGTTGATCGTGCTGGTGATCCCGGTCGCGTTGTTGTCCGGGATCGCCGTGTTGGCCGTCAGCGTCGAGTAGCCGTTGAACGTCACCTTCCACGAGTTGAGCGTTCCGGTGTCGGCCGCGGCCAGGTCGCGCACCCGCAGCTTCCAGGCTCCGGAGGTGTTCTTGGTGTTGAACGCCGTCAGGGCCTGCGCCGAGCGCGTGGTGATGTTGTAGGTCGTGTTGATGTTGTCGGTGCCGGCGCCGGTGCGGTTGTGGAGCAGCACGGTCGTGTTGTCCGGACCGATCAGAGCCACTTCCAGGTCGCCCTGGTAGGTGTGGGTGATGCCCACGTTGACGCTCACGCTGGTGATGGTCAACGAGTTGGGCACGTTGATCGTGCTGGTGACACCCGTGGTGTTGTTGTCGGGGATCGCCAGGGCCGGGGTGGCCGAGAACGTCAGGACCTGGTTGCTGCTGCAGGCACTGGTGGTGGCCGTGGCCTGGGCCGAGTTGGCC
>JBJMPB010000533.1:0-4027 GCA_045803455.1 Gemmatimonadales bacterium
GAACGAGAGTCTGAGCTGGAGTTTGTTCAAGGACGGCATGCGTGCCGTGACTATCCGGCGGGGGGCCGAGGCGAAGGAGCTGCCACTGCTCCTCGCGACGATGAACAAGGCGCGATTTCTGCCACCCGATGCCGGCGACGACTTGCCGACTCTCCTCTGGGAGCACGAGTTCGAATTCATCGAGTATCGCTTCATCGATTTCTTCACCGGGGAGGGTGGCGGCACGGCGATGCCTCAGGCCATCGGCCAGTCGGCCGCTCAGGGAATGACTCCCGCCGACCGGAAGGCCCAGGTCGCCGAGGAAGCCCCTGCTCGAGCCAAGAGTCTGATCGAGATCGACGACATCGACTCGACACTCTACTTCCTGGATGAGGCGGAAATCAGCTATCTGGCTCGGGAGCTGGAGGAGGAATATCAGCGAGATGTTCGAGGTAGCGCGTTCAACATCCTGTTCGACCTGTTCGAGGTCAATTCGGACCTGAATGTCCGGCAGGAGATCCTCCGGGTACTCGAGCGCCTGTTCCCCAACCTTCTGAACGCCCGCGACTATCGCAGCGCCGCTGCGGTGCTCCGCGAATCCAAGCTGCTCCGGGACAAGGCGGTGCAACTGCAGCCGGAGCTCACCGAGCGGCTCGAGGTCTTTGTCACCAAGTTGAGCGAGCCCGGCATCGTGGGACAGCTGCTGCAATCCCTCGACGAGGCGAGCCATCTCGGCGTGGATACCCATGCCGCCGAGGTGATGCGCGAGCTTCGGGGGACTGCCCTCGAGCCATTGGTGGGCTGGTTGCCAAATCTCACCTCGGACCCGCTCCGCAAGATGCTGGAGGAGGTCGTCGATCGGCTGGCGCATACCTACCCGACCGAGGTCCAGCGAATTCTCAAACTGCCCGAGTCACCGGCCCTGCTCGGAATGGTCACCCTGTGTGGCCGGTTGGGTCTGAATCAGGCCGTTCAGGGGCTGGCAGAGACCATCAGTCATCCTGATCCTGCCATCCGCCTTGCCGTGGTCCAAACGCTGGGACTACTGGGCACCCCCGGTGCCATGACGGTGGTGGACAAAGCCATCGAAGACGAAGATCGAAACGTGAGGCTGGCCGCGGTACGCTCGGCTGGTTCTCGCGGCTATAAGGGCGCTCTCCGGCGAGTCGAAGCCGTGGTCCTGGGCAAAGCGATCAAGGACATGGATCTAACCGAGAAGATGGCCTTCTTCGAAGCCTATGGCGCCATTGCGGGCGCCAGCGCGCTGAAGCCGCTCAGCGGGCTCCTGCTCGAGCGTGGCTTGCTGCGGATGAAGGAGCCGCCGGAGACTCGCGCGTGCGCCGCAATAGCCCTGGGGCGATTGAAGACTGCCGAAGCCCGGGAGGTCCTGCAGCGGGCCCAGGACGACAAGGAGCTGGTGGTTCGGAATGCCGTCAACCGCGCGCTGCGCGAGGCCGCGAAGTGAGCAGCCCGGTCGAGCTGGCCACCGGCGCGCCCGGCGATGACGGTCAGCTGCGTCAGGGCGGCCGCTCACTGTTGCTCGCGCTGTACACCGCGCTTCGCAGCCTCAAGCTGTATCCCCTGGAGAACGCGACCGTTCAGAAGTCCCTGAGCGATCTCGACAACACCGCCCGCGCGTTGCTCAGGAGTGAGATCGAGCTGGAAATCCGTCTGGCCGGCGACTTCATCTTCGTGAACTCCACCCGCCTTCGCCTCGAGCTCGACAACTACGCCTCGTTCAGCCACATCCTCGCAATCTTCCGGGGTTACGAGATCGGGGCTCTTCGGGTGAAGACCGGCACCGACCGGCGGCAGTGGCAGATCTTTCTCAGTCTCCTGCTCAGCCTCTCGGGGCGGGGCACGCCGGAAGAACGGCTCAAGGAACTGCATGAGAGGCTCGATGCGGCCAAGGTCGCGGACCTGGAGATCGAGCGCGGTCTGCCTAACGAAGGCAGCAGCTCGGCCGAAGCCCGGCAGGCCTCGAAGCAGGTGTACGCTCAGGGTGTAGCGGTAACCAAGGACGTGATTGCCGGAGTTCGGCTGGGCCGAGCCACCGGGCTCAAGCGGGTGAAGCGCGCGGTGCAGATGGTGGTCGACCAGGTGCTCAACAATGAGATCTCGATGGTCGGCTTGACGACCATCCGCGATTACGACGAATACACGTTCACCCACTCGGTCAACGTCTGCATCTTCTCGGTTGCTCTGGGAAAGAAGCTGGGATTGTCGAAGCCCCAGCTCTGTGATCTTGGAATGGCCGCCTTGCTGCATGATGTGGGGAAAGCAAGGATTCCGCCCGCAATCTTGAACAAGGCGGGAAAGCTCGACGAGCACGAGTGGAAGGTCATCCAGTCGCACCCCTGGTACGGCGCTCTCACCCTCTTCAGCATGAGAGGCTACGAGGAGATCCCCTATCGGTCGATCCTGGTGGCCCACGAGCACCACATGAAATCGGACCTGACCGGGTACCCCAAAGTGGTCCGGCCACGGACCCTCGGCATTTTCTCGCGCATCGTCTCGGTGGCCGACGGCTTCGATGCCGCGACCACTCGCCGGGTCTACCAGACGGTGCCGATCGAGCCCGACCAGGTGCTCCGGGAAATGTGGGAGAATCCGAACCGGGGGTACGACCGGGTGCTGGTAAAAGCTTTGATCAATCTGATCGGGGTGTACCCGGTCGGCACCTGCGTCATCCTCGACAGCTTCGAGGTGGCCGTTGTCTCCGCCCCAAATCCGGATGGCGAACAGCTCAAGCGACCCCTGGTGCGGGTTGCGGTCGACGCCGACGGCGGTCCCGTTCCTGCGCCAGGCATCGAGATCGATTTGGGCGAGAAGGATCAGAGCGGGGCATACCGGCGATCGATCGTCAAAGTCACCAATCCAGCGCGCTATGGGATCACGGTTGGCGATTACTTCGTCTGATTCTCCACTCACGCGGACCTGGGCTGCCCTCCGTGCCGACGGACGGCGGGCCCTCATCCCCTACCTCACGGCGGGTTATCCCACCCGGGAAACGAGTGCCGCAGCCATACGGGCAGCCGCCGAGGTGGCGGACATCATCGAAGTTGGAGTCCCATTCAGCGATCCGTTGGCTGACGGGCCCACGATCCAGCGGTCCACCTTCCAGGCGTTGCAGCAGGGGATGACCCTGGCTGGTACCTTCGAGCTCATTGCTGAGCTCGAGCTCAGCCGTCCCATCGTGTTGTTCAGCTACGTGAATCCGATTCTCCACTACGGCGTGGACCGCTTTCTTGCCGATGCAGGCGCGCTGGGAGTGGCCGGATTGATCCTCACCGATCTGCCGGCAGGAGCCGATGCCGTCGTCGAATCTGCCGTTCAGGCCAGCAGTCTCGATCTCATTCGGCTGATCGCCCCAACCACGCAGACATCGCGACTGAGAGTGGCCGTCGAAGGGGCCCAGGGATTTGTGTATCTGGTTGCCCGGCTCGGTGTCACCGGGGCGACTGCGGCATTGTCGGAGAATCTGGCCGAGTCGATCCGGCAGGTGCGGCGGGCCACTCCACTGCCGGTTGCGGTCGGATTCGGGATTTCAACGCCCGATCAAGCGCACACTGTAGGGCAGATGGCCGATGGAGTAGTCGTCGGAAGTGCCCTGGTGGACATTCTGGGGCGAGACGGCGTCCGCGAAGCGGCCCGCTTTCTTCGCCGGCTGCGGACCGGCCTGGACGGGGAGACCGGCAAATGACCATCAAGGTCCAGCAGCTGCTCAACGCCTATAGCAGGATGCTTTCACTTGGTGGGCTCGTAGTTCTGGGCGGAGTCCTGGCCATCGACTCCCGCTGGATGACCAGCCCCGTTTCCACGACTGTATTGATGCTCAGCATCTTTGCTCTCCGCGCGGTGCCGGTCCGGCTGAGCAAGTATTCGTACCTTACCCAATCGGCCATACCCACGCTCGTGGGAGCGGTGTGCATCGGTCCGTCGTCGGTTGCTGCCGCGCTCTGGGTTGGGGTGGCGGCCGCCGATGTCTTCGGACTCCGGAAGCAGCCTCGGGCCGGCCTGATCAACGCCGGCCGGGAAGTGATCGGCT
>JBJMPB010000565.1:0-3749 GCA_045803455.1 Gemmatimonadales bacterium
TGCGAAGAATCCATGACCGTTCGTACTCTACGCTCAGTGCCCCGGCTCGAACGCCCAGGCTTACATCGACAGGATGGTGGTGAGCACCCCCGCGAACATCAGGTACCACAGGTTGTGCATGGCCCCGTCCACCCGGCGGAAGATCAGGCCGATGAAGATCAGGCTGATCCCGGTCGCCAGCACGATCGGCCAGAACGAGGGCGGCGGCAGGTGGATCCCCAGATCGTGCGCGCTCATCTTGTTCTCGTCCTGCACGTCGCGCACCTCGCCCACCTTGTTCCCCGCCAGCGTCCACTGCTCCGTCTCCTCCTCCACCCGGCCGTGCGGGATCCCCTCCGTCTTCGTCGGGTCGTCTTCCCAGAGCGGCATGCGCGAGTGCACCACCGGGATCTCGCGGAAGTTGTAGACCGGCGGCGGCGAGGGGATGCTCCACTCCAGCGTGGCCGCGCCCCAGGGGTTGTTCCCCGCCACCCGCCCGCGCTTCCAGGCGGTGAAGAGGTTCACCACGAACACCAGGGTGGAGAGGGCGATGATGAACGCCCCCACCGTCTCGAGCTGGTTCAGCCAGGTGAAGCCCTGGTCGGCGCCGTAGGTCCAGGTGCGCCGCGGCATGCCGAACATGCCGACGAAGTGCATGGGGAAGAAGGTGAGGTTCATCCCCACGAAGGTCCCCCAGAAGTGGATCTTCCCCATCCCCTCGTCCAGCAGACGGCCGAAGACCTTGGGGTACCAGTAGTAGATCGCCGACCAGAGCCCCATCACCGTGCCGCCGAAGAACACGTAGTGGATGTGGGCCACGATGAAGTAGGTGTCGCTCTGCTGCAGGTCGGTGGGCGCGGAGGAGTGCATCACCCCGCTGATCCCGCCGATGGTGAAGAGGGCGATGAAGCCCACGGCGAAGAGGAGCGCGGTGGTGAAGCGGATGCTCCCGCCGTAGAGCGTGCCCAGCCAGTTGAACACCTTGATGCCGGTGGGGATGGCGATCAGCATGGTCGACAGCGCGAAGAAGCTGTCGGCGATGGGGCCCATCCCGGTGGCGAACATGTGGTGGCTCCACACCCCCCACCCCAGCCAGCCGATCAGCACGCCGCTGAACACCATCACGTTGTAGCCGAAGAGCGGCTTGCGGCTGAAGGTGGGGAGCACCTCGCTCACCATCCCCATGATGGGGATGATCAGGATGTACACCTCGGGGTGGCCGAACATCCAGAAGAGGTGCTGCCAGAGGAGCGGGTCGGCCCCGGCGCTCACCGTGTTGTAGAAGTTGGTGCCGAACACCCGGTCGAGCATCAGCTCGGTCACGGCGATGGTGAACACCGCCATGGCCGTGACGATGAGCACCGAGGTGACCAGCGTCATCCAGGTGAAGATGGGCATGCGCATCAGGCGCATCCCCGGGGCCCGCAGGTTGATGATGGTGATGATGAAGTTCAGGCTCGCGATGATGGAGCTGAGCCCCAGCACCTGCAGCCCCAGCACGTAGAAGTCCATGTGCAGCCCCGGCGCGTACGCCAGGGTGGTGATGGGCGCGTACGCGAACCACCCCGAGTCCGGCGCGGCCTTGAGCAGCCAGCCGAAGTTCAGGTACAGGCTGCCGAAGAGGAAGAGCCAGTAGCTGAGCGCGTTGAGCCGCGGGAAGGCCACGTCGCGCGCGCCGATCTGCAGCGGGACGATGAAGTTGAAGAAGGCGGCGGTGAGCGGCATCAGCGCGCCGAAGATCATCGTCAGCGCGTGCATCGTGAACAGCGAGTTGTACGTGTCCGCCGTCACGAAGTGGTTGTCGGGCACGAAGAGCTGCACCCGGATCAGCAGCGCCTCGATCCCCGCCACCAGGAACCAGAAGAAGGCGGTGGCGCCGTACAGGATCCCGATCCGCTTGTGGTCGACGGTGGTGATCCAGCTCCAGAGCCCCTTCGGCTCCTTCGCCACGGCGGGGGGTGCGTGGGGTGCGGCCAGCGTTGCGGTCGATGCCATCACTGCTCCATCGGTTCTCGTGTCCGCGGGCGGGGGTGCCGCCCCCCGCGCCGCCCGGCTGTCGTTCGCGCGCCTACTGCAGCGACTGCAGGTAGGCGATGATGTACGTGATCTGCTGCTCGGTGAGGTTCAGGTTGGGCATCTTGGAGCCCGGCTTCACCTCGGGCGGATTGCGCAGCCAGCGGCGCAGGCTCTCCGCGTCGTTCTCCAGGATCCCCGCGGCCAGGGTGCGGCGCCGCCCGAAGTGGGTGAGGTTCGGCCCGATCCGCTGGACCATGGGCGTCCCCTCGATGGCGTGGCAGCCGGCGCAGGCGCCCTGCGTGACGAGCTGCTTGCCCAGCGCCACCGCGCTGTCGCCCGGCAGCGGCTCCACCGCCGGGCGCCCCTCGTTGGCCAGCCACTGGTCGTAGCCCGCCTGGGTGTGGGCGATCAGCCGCATGCGCATGAGCGAGTGCGAGCTGCCGCAGAACTCGGCGCACTGGCCGTAGTAGACGCCCGGCTCCTCGGGGGTGAACACCAGGTGGTTCACCCGGTTGGTGATCAGGTCGCGCTTGCCGCCCATCTGGGGGACCCAGAAGGAGTGCAGCACGTTGTCGGAGAGGAGCACCAGGTGCACGGTGCGCCCCACGGGCACGTGCACCTCGTTGGCGGTCACCACCGTGTCGCCGTTGGTCTGCGGGTAGCGGAACTCCCACCACCACTGCTTGCCGATCACCTCGATGGTGACGGTTCCCGGCGGCAGGGTGTTGGGGTCGGGCTGGGTCGCGAAGATCGCCCTGACGGTGGGGATGGCGATCACCGCCAGGATCACGGCGGGGATCAGCGTCCACGCCACCTCGAGGCGCGTGTTGCCGTGGATCTGCTTGGGCTCGCCGGCGCCGGGGTGGTAGCGGAACTTCCAGAGGAAGTACCCCATGATCCCCAGCACCAGCACGCCCACCACCGCCCCCAGCCCCGCCGTGAGCCAGAAGAGCCCGTCGGAGATGCGGGCCAGCTCGGTGGTGGGGTGGAAGGTGGTCTGCGGGTACCTGTGCACGTGGTCTTCCCCGCACCCGGAGGCGGCGAGGAGCGCGCCCAGCGCGAGGGCCGCGCGGGGGCCGCGGTGCGATCCGGAAGGGGTCGCTCTTGACTTCATCGGCGGTGATTTCCTGGCATTTCGTTCCGCTGCGCGCGCGTCGGCCCACCCCACGCCGCGGACCGGGAACGGGCGGCGGCGGGAGACGGGTCGTCGGAAGCCGGGCATTCTACCATGCGCCCGTAAAGCCCGCCAGCCCCCTGCGACGTTCCCGCGCCTCAGCAAAAAGCGCCTCACGCGGAGGCGCAGAGGCACGGAGAGGCACGGCGGTGAACCCGGTCTAGCGGCAGTCGCGCGAGGGTCGGTCGGGGGCGCCGTAGCGGGAGTGGACCAGCGAGGGCTCGGCGCCCGGGCGCAGCACCAGCACGAAGAGGTGCGCGTACTCGGCCTCGCAGAGGTCGGGAAGGCGCGGCCCGCCCAGCGCCGCGATGATGCGGCTCACCGTCTCGGCGTGCGCGACCACCAGCACCACCTGGCCGGCGTGGCGCCGCACGCTCTGCGCGATGCGCCCCACCTGGTCGCCGCCCTGGTGCAGGTCCACCACCTCGGGGGTGATGCGGCGCGCGGCCGCGAGCGGGGCGGCGGTGTCGCGCGTGCGGCGGTACTGGGTGGTGACGATGGCGTCGACGCGCGTGTCCGCCAGCGCGTCGGCCAGGGCGCGGGCGCGCGCCTGCCCCTCGCGGGTGAGCGGGGGGTCGTC
>JBJMPB010000632.1:0-2554 GCA_045803455.1 Gemmatimonadales bacterium
AGCCGCCGCAGCCAGGCCAGACGCCTCTGGATCGACTACACGCCCGCCGTCGAGCAGACCTGCCTGCGGCGAATCGCCAGCTCATACAAGCTCCCCGACGCACTCAAAGCCCAAGCCGCACAACGCCTGGAAAGGACAGCACTATGAAGCCACCGTCCCCGTGATTATGGACCGGTGCCATCAAGGGCGGGTCCGTAATGCGCTGGAGCCCGAGTGGTTGTGAGCACGAACGTGGGAGGTAGACCAAGAGGGTGATGGCAGGTCTGCTGGCCTGCGGTGCTGAACGAGGAGATGGAGGGGGTCTGGTCCTCCGGTGTCGCCCTGCGGGGGGAGGCATCAAACCACCCCGAGGTGCGTTAGTTAGCGACTGTCGTGCTGAGCGTCGTGGGAAAAGGCGCGGCGAAGGACCGCGTCAGGTATGGGTCGAGAAGATGAGCGATGGGTGTCAAGCCCTCTGCCGTTGACGTGTCGAAAGGTTCGTAGGTGACTTCAAAACCGGGGCAGCCATTCAGCCTCGGGATGAGCCTGGGGGATACCCGTGTACTGCCCAGGTGGGGTCCGGCATACAGGCAGCATGATCTCGATCTGGGCTCTCGTTTGGAACGTGCGAAGGCGCGCCTCGAGACCGCCGCCGGGGTGACCGGGGTGGTGTGGGAGAACCCTGAGCGGCAGAAACCGCGAGGGGCAGAGTACCGGCGTGGGTGCGCTGGCGGACTCGCCTGTAGTAGCTGTGATCCGCCTGCGTATCGCAGTGGGTTGGGGAGCGAAGGGGCGGGGTCGTCCAGGCTGATGAATGGGACCAACCGGAAGGGAGGAGTCGCATGAGTGAGCCAAGGTTGCCAGGCAAGTCGCATGACATCCCCAAGCGGCTAATCTGGGCTGCGTGGTTGAAAGTGAAGAGTAACGGTGGAGCGGCCGGGGCCGACGGCGTGACGATCGAGCAGTTTGAGGTGAGGTTGGCAGACAACCTTTACCGGCTGTGGAACCGCATGACGTCGGGGTCGTATTTCCCCGGTCCGGTCCGGGCGGTGGAAATCCCCAAGAAAGGGGGAACCAGGGTGCTGGGCATACCCAACGTGATCGACAGGGTGGCGCAGTCTGCGGCGGTGCTGGCGCTGGAGCCGAACGTGGAGAAGGTGTTCCACAACGATTCCTACGGCTATGTGTGTCCCGAACAGGAAGGGAGCTCGATGTAGGTAGAGCTTCGTGACCTGGTGCTGTGCGGACGATGGAGGTAGGCCCTCCGGAACCTCCCTGCGGGGGGCGGTTTCAAACCACCCACTGCTGCGTTAGTTGAAGCCTGTCGTGGTGAGCGAGTTGGGAAAAGGCGCACTTGGATGCGTCAGGTAGGGGTCGGGAAGACGTGCGTCGCTGCCTCTGAAGTGTCGAAATAGGAACGGCTGACATCAAAACCGGGGTGTGTATCCGATCCCGGGATGAGCCTGGCGGGTGCCCGCCTATTGGCCAGGTGGTGTCCGGCATAGAGGCAACGTGAGCCCGACCAGGCTGCGTTCGCATGGAACGGGAGAGAGCGTGACCCGAAACCGCTGCCTTCGTCGGGGCAGCGAGAGGGAGTGTCCCTTACGGCTGAAACCGGGGGGATTGAGTACCGTGGCGGGCACGCAGTCGGACTGACTCATAGTAGCGATGAAACTCCTGCTTGACGCGGTGGGGGCGGAGCGAAGGGGTTAGGTCATTCGTGGCGCGTTTGTTCGATCAACCGGGGCGCTGACCCTGGGAGGAGTCGCGTGAGCGAGCTGAAGTCACCCGGCAAGCCGTTTGAAATTTCGAAAGCGGAGGTGTTGCAGGCGTGGGAGAAGGTCAAAGCCAATAAGGGCGCACCGGGGGTGGACGGGTGCTCCATCGAGGAGTTCGAGGCCGATCTGAAGAACAATTTGTATAAGGTTTGGAATCGGATGTCCTCGGGGAGTTATTTCCCGCCGCCGGTGCGGGCGGTGGAAATACCGAAGTCGCATGGTGGGGGCACCAGAATTTTGGGGGTGCCGACCGTGGCCGACCGGGTCGCGCAGACGGTAGTGGCACGCAGACTGGAGACGAGGGTCGAGGAGATCTTCCATCCGGACTCGTACGGCTACCGCCCGGGGCGGGCCCCGCAGGACGCGGTGGAGGTTTGTCGGCGGCGCTGCTGGAGCACCGATTGGGTGATCGATTTGGACATCCAGAAGTTCTTCGACAGCGTTGCCAGGGACCTGATCATCAGGGCGGTGGAGGCGAACACCGATCTGCCGTGGGTGGTCCTGTACGTGAAGCGGTGGCTCGATGCGCCGGTGCAGAACCCCGACGGCAGTGTGCTGAGGCGAGACCGGGGTACCCCACAAGGGTCCGCGGTGTCGCCGGTGCTGGCTAATCTGTTCCTCCATTACGCGTTCGATGCGTGGATGGCCCGGGAGTTCCCGGCCGTGACGTTCGAACGGTACGTGGATGACGCGGTGGTGCACTGCGTCAGCGAGGCCCAGGCACGCAAGGTGCTGGCGGCGCTCCGGGAGCGGATGAATCAGGTCGGGCTGACGCTGCATCCGCAGAAAACGCGGAT
>JBJMPB010000024.1:0-5812 GCA_045803455.1 Gemmatimonadales bacterium
CGTGTGCACAATCATGGCACAACCGACCGAGCAGTACGGACATACACTGGGAGTGGCCTTGGCTTCCCGGATCCGGAGTGCCTGGGCGCGCGCGGTGGCCGGCGCCAGACTCGCACCGAGACCTATGAGTGAGCCCAGTGCGGTGCCCGCTCCAATGCCTGCGCTGGATTGCTGGAGGAATTCACGTCGCGAGAGCTGCGTCATAACGATTCCAATTTGCGGTGGGCTACAGGGACAGAATGCAGCATTCTTTAACCCCGAAGTGTAATCCGCGTCACAGTTGCGCCCTCAGAAAGCGCAGCATCTCCGAGGTTCGCTCGAACACCCTCACTTCCGGGAGGGCCAGGGCCCGCTCCCGTGGCAGCAGCTTGAGGTCCAGGTGCGGCCACTTGGGATTCCCCAGATGAAGCGCCGACGGCGGAGCACCGACCCGGGCGGCAAACTCGCGTAGCTCCTCGAGATCATTGGTGGTGGAGAGCACGTGGGACCACCCCCGGGCCCAGAGGTTCTCCCGATCCATGACGATCATACCCCGATTCCGGCTCTGAGGAACTCCGCCGTCCTGCGGACGACCTCTGGGTCCCGCAGAATCGCCCGATGGCCCAGACCGCTGGTAGTAAACAGCTCCGCACCCGGCCACGCCTCGGCAATGGCGGAACCATGGGCGTGCGGCACGTCGCGGTCGTTCCGGTCATGGATGATGAGCGCCGGCACCGACATTCCGCGCGCCAGCGTGGGAATGTGGAGCTGGTCCCAGCTGATCTGCAGCCGGTTCTCCAGATTCCGCCGCATCAGGCTTCTTGCCCGGTGTGGGATCCGGAGATGTTCGGCAAAGGCCTGAGAGTAGAGATACACGTCGGACGGTGGGGCCAGGAGCACGGCGCGGGACGGTTTCATCCCATCCTTCATTGCCAGTGAGACGGCTGCTCCGCCGAGGGAGTGCCCCACCAGGGCGTAGGCCGGATCGAAGGCGCTCGCCACATCGCGGATGGCGCGGGCGAACTGGGGAAGGGAAGCCTGCTGGCCCTCGGACGCGCCGTGCGCCGGGGCATCGAACAGCACCACGCGAAATCCTTGGGAGAGGAGCGCGGTGGCCATCTCGCTGAATCGGCCGGCTCTGGCTCCCCAGCCGTGCACCAGAATCACCACCGGTCCCTCGCCCCAGGTCCAGACTGCCAGCTGCTGCCCGTCGCTCGACACCCGTAGCTGGGTGCCGGTGGCGAGAAATGTCTCCTCGGCGGCACGCGGATTGTTCCGCGGCGGCCGGCAGAAGATCGTCTCCGCCCATCGCGCGGCAACGCTGGGGGCCAGCGAGCCCACGGTTCGGAAAGCCGTTCGGAGCATCCAGAGGGGAGGCGCGCTCTTCACCAAGAGAAGCTAATACGGTGATCATCGTCACCCGGCCACCCTTTGGTAGGGCTTAGGTTGATCTGATCCAATTGCGCTGCCGCTTCCTTCTCTGGAGAGAGACCTATGTCCGACCCCAACGCCTTCGATCGCGTTTCACCAGCCGAAGATTCCTCCTGGCAGGCCAGCTGGGAAACCGAGGACAACTACTGGACCGAGAACTTCTCCAGCCGTCCCTACGCCCTGGGGCCGGACTATTACGATCGCTTTCGGCCCGGCTACCGCTACGGCTTCGAATCAGCGCAGCATTACGTGGGTCGTGACTGGGATGAGGCCGAGCCCGATCTGCGGCAGGGCTGGGAGCGCTACGAGCACCGGGGAGAGACGCCAAGCGCCTGGGACGAGATCAAGCATGCCGTCCGCGACGCCTGGGACCGGGTGGTGGGCACCCAGCGCAGCGCCGAGCCGCGCAAGCCCGAGGTTCGAGAGTAACTTTCAGGTATGGCCGATTCGATCCGTGACCTCCTCTTCGGAGGAGTTGCCAACGCCCGCGAGCTGGTGGAGGCAAGCGAGCCCCGCCGCTCGTTCGACGACGTGGTGCTGCCCCAGACCACGCTCCGCTCGCTCAACCACGCCCTGGCCCTGGTTCGGAAGCACGACCTGATCTTTCACCAGTGGGGGCTGGCCGAGCGACACTCCAGCGGCCTCGGCCTGGCTTTCCACTTTGCCGGCCCGCCCGGCACCGGCAAGACCGTCTGCGCGGAGGCGCTGGCGTACACGCTGAACAAGCGGCTGCTGGTGGTGCGCTACGCCGAGCT
Source organism: Gemmatimonadales bacterium (assembly GCA_045803455.1). Classification (GTDB taxonomy): domain Bacteria; phylum Gemmatimonadota; class Gemmatimonadetes; order Gemmatimonadales; family GWC2-71-9; genus CAVVWJ01. Next base: position 2,166 of record JBJMPB010000024.1, read on the forward strand.
GGAGTCGCGCTGGGTTGGGCAGACGGCCAAGCATGTGGCCTCCGTCTTTCGCTCGGCGGCGCGGCAGGACGCGGTGCTCTTCTTCGATGAGGCTGACGCCATTGCCGGGCGCCGCTTCACCTCAATGAATGCGGCCTACGAGCGGGAGGCCAACGCCATCGTCAACGTGCTGCTGCACGAGCTGGAGACCTTTCCCGGCGTGGTCATCTTCGCTACCAATCTGGCCGCTAACATCGATCCGGCCTTCGAGCGGCGGATCCGCACCCACATCCTCTTCGACATGCCCAACGAGGAGGAGCGGGAGCGCATCTGGCGGGTCCAGCTTCACGCCCGGAAAACTCCCCTGGCCGACGACGTCGACTTTCCCGCGCTGGCCGCGGCCTATCCGCGGAGCGGCGGCGATATCAAGAACGCCGTGCTGAAGGCGGCCCAGATCGCCACCCTCGAGCCGGTCCCCGACCCGGAGAAGCGCATCCACCAGCGCCACTTCATCCAGGGGATGGAGGAGGTCGTCGCGGCGCAGGCAGTCATGTCTCAGTCGCTGTTCGACGACCCGATTCCCGGCGGCGTGGACCGGCTCACCGAGACTCGGGAGGAGCTGCAGAGCGAGATGGCGCTGATGGCCGAGCGGTTCGAGCACTTGGAGCGCACCATCCGGAAGCTCGCCGGCGAACAGTCGGCCACCCGGGGCGAGCTGGAGACTCGCCAGAGCCAGTTACTCGACACCCTGACCGCCGATCGTCGCCGCCGCGATCGCGCCATGTACCTGCTCGTCGCGGGCGTGCTGCTCCTGGCGCTCGTCGCGCTGATGCTGCCCTGGGTCAATAGCTGAAGCTCCGCCTAGCGTGGACTTGAGCCCCTGGGCGCCGTACGCGGAAGCCATGTCCGCATTCCATCGCGGCGATCGTGATGCGTGTATGGTGGTGTACGACGATTACGAGCGCGACGAAGTTCCCCTCTCCTATTTCTTCCGCGATTCGAACGAATTTCCCGAGGTAGAACGGCTGGCCCTGGATCTGTGCCGCGGGCGAGTGCTCGACGTCGGTGCCGGCTCCGGCTGCCACACGCTCGCGCTGCAGGAGCGCGGACTCCAGGTCACCGCGATCGAGATCCTGCCCGAGATGGTGGACATTTTGAAGGAGCGAGGCGTGCGGGACGCCCGTCAGGCAACCTGGATGGATTTGCTGGATGAGCCCTTCGATACCGTCCTGATGATGATGAACGGGCTCGGCCTGAGCGAGACCTTGCCTGGGCTGCGCCGCTTCTTCCGGCGAGCTCGGCGGCTGGTCCGGCCCGACGGCCAGGTGCTGGCCGACTCGACCGACGTGCGGGTGAGAATGGAGCCAAAGGCCGGGCGCTCCGGCACTTCAACTCGGCGCGACGGTCGCTACGTGGGCGAGCTCCACTTTCAGATCGAGTTCCAGGGCCGGAAGGGTCCGCCCTTTGCCCAGCTCTACGTCGATCCCGGAACCCTGGATCAGACCGCGCGGAGTGAAAGGTGGAGCTGCGAGATCGTTCGCCCTCCCGATGAATACGGGCACTACCTCGCTCGTCTTATCCCCTGAGCGCCGGTGCGGGAAGAGGATCTCCCGCGTGCCAGCCGGTTGACGTGAGCCGGTCGAACAGATCCAGCACTGCCCGCCGGTTCTCATGCACCGCCAGCACCAGCAGATCACCAGCCCGGGCCCACTCCAGCGCCATTCTCACCCCCTCGATCTCGGGGCCAACCCGCGACAGCGCGCCACTCGGCAGACCGAGCTGGAGGAACTCGTCCGCAAGAAGTCCGGGCACCTCTCCCGGCCTCCTGCCTCTCAGGTAAGTCTCCATGTCCTTCACGACGACGCGGTCCGGTTTGAGCGGCCACGCCGCGCGAGCGAGAGCCCGGATGGCTTCGTCTCCTCGGTCGCCGGCCTGTCCCACCAGCAACAGGCGGCGTTGAGCAGGAACCGTTCGGGCGACTTCTACCAGCGCCGCCATGCCGTGCGGGTTGTGGGCGAAGTCGAGCAGGATGCGGACACCCCCGAGCTCGACCAGGTTGGCTCGGCCCGGGTTGTCCTCCAGATCGCTCCCAAAGCGGCGAAGAGTGGACGCCATGATCGCCGGATCCAGTCCCAGCCCCAGCCCGGCTGCCACGGCTGCCAGCGCATTCGCCACGTTGTGCTCTGCCGTGCCGCCAAAGGTTACCGGAATCTCGGCCACCGGCAGCAGGGGCGTTCTCTGCTCGCCTCGCGCTACCACCAGCATGCCATGGTCCGACAGCACCACCGTGCCGCCTTCCTGGATCTGCTTTCTCACCACCGGCGACGCTGGATTGAGCGAAAACCAGGAGAGCTGAACCTTGTAGTTGCGGCTCCGCTCCACCAGCAGCGGATCATCCGCGTTCACCACCAGCGTTCCTCCGCCGGTCAGCGCCTTGGCCACGGTCAGCTTGGTGTCGGCCAGGTCTGGCAAGGTCTCGATCCCGAATTCTCCCAGGTGGTCGTCCGCGATGTTGGTGACCACGGCGACGTCGGCGTGGTCCACCGGCAGTCCCCGGCGCAGAATGCCGCCCCGGGCGGTCTCCAGCACAGCGCACTCGGTCTCGGTGAGGCGCAGTACCATGCGGGCGCCGCTGGGCCCGGCGAAGTCGCCCTCCTCGAGCAGCGTGTGGCCCACGGTCACGCCGTCGGTCGAGGTGAGGCCGGTGGTTCTGCCCGACGCTTGCAGCATGGCTCCCAGCATGCGCACCACTGTGGTCTTTCCGTTCGACCCGGTGACCAGCGCGATGGGGATGTCGGACGCGGTCTCCCATTTCACCGCGTCGGGATCAGGCAGATCTTCGATGTGCCAGATGAGAGCGCCCTTGCCCGATCCAGCGGAGACCAGATCCTCGCCGTGAAGAAAGGTGAGGCCCCGGGAGAGCGCACCGTGGTAGAGCCCGGCCAGACGTGGGTTCTTCTGCGACGTGATGTCGTCCAGCAGCGCGGCGGTAGCCTTTCGAATGTCCGGCGGCTTGTCCCCCGCCAGCTCAGCTGACGCCACCCCCCAGGCCCGCTCGTTCAGCTCGGTCGCCGCATAGAGTCCATCGATTGGGGCGGTCAGCGCCAGACTGATGCCGCCGCTGAAGCTGCGCGACGCCAGCTGCTGGTCGGGCCAGCCCACCGCTTGCAGCAGCTGCCGTGCGGCCCGTTCCCAGGCGAGGACGGCGGCTTTCACCTGCGACGGCTCGACCCGCGCCTCCAGAACCGCACCCGGCCGGTCCAGCAGCAGGCTCGGACCGGTCAAGCGCCGGGAGTCGAGAACGGGCATGGCGGGATTGCTGAGACGCGTAGGCATAGTGGGCTAGCCGAGTCGTGTGTGGTGCGTCACTGACGTTAACTGCCGCCTGCGTAATCTGAATGCCCGGCCCCAAGCCAGGTCAGGGCCGGACTGACGACTTCGAAGAGAGTTAGCCCGGCTCGATTGTATGGCGCAACCCAGTCTAACCGCGGATCTGACGGCAGTCGATCCGGCGCAGTTCGAGATTGCGAGGATCCGCGCTCTCCGCGGTCCCAATTACTGGCGTCTGGCCCCCGTTGTTGCCTGTGACGTCCGGTTGGGGCTCCTCGAATCACTCACCACCGCAGACATAGCGGGCTTCACCGCCCGGCTGATTGCCGCGGTTCCCA
>JBJMPB010000040.1:0-3236 GCA_045803455.1 Gemmatimonadales bacterium
TTAGCCGTCCAGGAAGATCCCTTCATGGCCAAGGGACGCACCCGCAAGATCGGGCTAAAGCCGATTGGGCAGTACTGTCGTGCTGACGCGGCAGGCCGATCTGCCTGTCAGCCAGCGGATTGTTGCTTAAGAAGGACGAAGGCTGACGGCGCGCGGACTGGCAAATACGAGTGCCGATAGCTTGCCTAAGATGTTTTGGAATAAGCATCGTTGATGTGAAATGCGGGCTGACAGAGGAAGGCATGTCATGTGCGGTCGTTTCGTCCTGAAGGCCCCTGTCGCCGAGATCAAGGAGTGGTTTGGGACAGCATCAGCGCCGCCGGAGGCCGAGCCGCGCTACAACGTTGCTCCCACCCAGAATGTCCTGGCCGTCCGGTTCAATCCCGAAACCCGCGAGCGATCGCTCGATCCGCTGCGGTGGGGGCTGGTCCCGATCTGGGCCAAAGACCCATCCATTGGCAACAAGCTCATCAACGCTCGTGCGGAAACCCTGGCAGACAAGCCCAGCTTCCGGGACGCCTTCGCCAAGCGCCGCTGCCTGATCCCGGCCTCGGCCTTCTATGAATGGAAGAAGCCCGATGCGCCCAAGGGCACCAAGCAACCTTATGCCATCGGCATGGCCAATGGCGGCCTGTTCGCCTTCGCTGGGCTGTGGGAGCGCTGGAAAACGCCTGAGGGCGACATCCTGCGGTCCTGCACCATCATCACAACCGAAGCCAATAACACGCTCCGGCCTATCCATGACCGCATGCCCGTCATTCTGGAGCCTGACGCCTATGGCACATGGCTGGGGGAGGAAGAGGCCTCCCCAGAGGCGCTGATCTCCTTGATGCGGCCGTTCGATCCCGCCCGCATGCGTGCCTGGCCGGTCGGTCCTCGGGTCGGTGCCGTGGCGAACCAGGGGGAAGACCTGATGGCCGAGACGCAGCCCACCGTGAATTCGGCTTGAGAATGCTGGAGCAATGGACCGCCTCCTCATCGGACATCTGGCACGACACGCGTAGCGCCAGATCGCACGACGAACGGCAGGCTGCTCCTCGCCAGCATGAGACGTCTCTGCTTGTCGCCCTTTGACTCGGCCTCGATGGCGCACCCTCTCCAAGCCCGGTCGTTATTTGCCTTGTATGACACACAGTCCAGCCCCACTTACCATCCTTACAGATGGTAAAGGGATGGGAACCAGATGGCCGGCACCGTAACTGAAATCCGACCGAAGGCGTCCGACAGCGAGAAGATCACGATCAACCTCGGCTATGTTGACCTCGGCCACATCGACCTGCTGGTGCAGGAAGGCTTCTACTCGAACCGCACCGACTTCATACGCAGTGCCATCCGCAACCAGATCGAACGGCATGCCGACGTCGTCCGCCAGGCGGTGACGCGCAAGAGCGTCGACCTCGGCCTGCGACACTTCAGCCGCGAGGATCTCGAAGCGGTACTTGATGCCGGGCAGCTGCTCGACATCCGCGTCCTGGGGCTCGCCACCATCGCCCCGGACGTCACCCCCGAACTCGCCCGCGCCGCCATCGCCTCGCTCACCGTCCTGGGGGCGCTGCATGCCAGCACCGCCGTCAAGGCAGCCCTCGCCGATCGCATCAAATAACAGCTCCCGGCGGCCTGAAGCCGCCGACACCGCCACACAGACTGAACCCTGAAACCGGAGACGGAACCGTGCCTCCTCGTGAGCCCGCATGGCCTGTTTCCAAACCCGGAAAGATTTCGACATGTCCAACAGACTTCCCCTCGGGATGGCCGAAGCGACCCGCCTCACCCAAGCCGGCGATCTGATGGGAGCGACGGCCCTCATCCAGCGCCTGCTCCAGGGCGGCGATGTTCCAGAGCCGGCGCACACCGGCTCTGGCTCCCCCACCATCATCGACGTGGAACCGGTCGTTCTCGACGACACCGACACGCAGCCCACAGCCCGGCTGAGCGCCACTGCCGCTCAGCCGGCGAGCGAATTCGCCGGCAAGTTCTACGCCAAGCCCCGGGCCGGCCTTGCCGAAACCCTGCGTGACCTCGCCGCCAAGCACATGCCGGCCGGTCTCGACATCGGCGGACTCAGCGGTGGACTGGGCGGTGGGTTCGGCGGCCTCACCGGCATTCCCGGTCTCCGCTCCGTTTCCGAGCCTCTGCCCGAAGGCGCCACTTTCGAAACGGCGACTTTCACCAACCCGGCCGGAACGCGCGACTACAAGCTCTACGTCCCCGCCAGCCGCACCGGCCAGCCGATGCCGCTGATCGTGATGCTGCACGGCTGTACCCAGTCGCCCGACGACTTCGCCGCCGGCACCGGCATGAATGCGCTTGCCGAGGAGCATGGCTGCTTGGTGGCATACCCGGCTCAGCCCTCTTCGGCCAATGCCAATAAATGCTGGAACTGGTTCAACGCCAACGACCAGGGCCGGGGTCGGGGCGAGCCCTCGCTGATCGCCGGCATCACCCGGCAGATCATGAAAGACCATCGGGTAGACCCAAGTCGCGTCTATGTCGCCGGACTTTCCGCCGGCGGTGCGGCGGCAGCCATCATGGGTGCGGCCTATCCCGAGCTTTACGCCGCCGTCGGGGTGCATTCCGGCCTACCTGTGGGGGCCGCCCGCGACATTCCCTCCGCTTTCGCCGCCATGCGTCAGGGGGGTGCCGGAAGCGGTCTGAGCACCCGTGTCATCCCGACCATCGTGTTTCACGGTGACAAGGACTTCACCGTCAATGTGAGCAACGGCGATGCGGTCGTCGCACAGTCCAAGGCGACCGCGACCGGGCTGCAGTCGACCGTCCAGCGCGGCCAGGCACCCGGCGGCCACGCCTACAGCCGCACGGTCCACACCAATCCCTCCGGCAAGGCGCTGTGCGAGCAATGGACGATCCACGGCGCCGGGCACGCCTGGGCCGGCGGCAGTTCATCCGGCTCCTACACCGATCCGCGCGGGCCGAACGCCTCGCAGGAGATGGTGCGCTTGTTCTTCGAGCACCGGAATGCCGTGACCCTGACCGTGTAGGGACCACGTTGGAAGCCTCCTGGCCGGAACTGATCCGGCTCAGCACCGGACTTTCAGCCTCGCAGGCTTCAGAGAAAAGGGTTGATCTATCTTCGGCCGCGGGAAACCGCGGCCTTTTTCTTCTGCCGATGCCCCGACCCATCGGACTGATTCAATGTCCGGAAGGGGCCAAGAGGGGGGCGGAAACGGCTTTAATGCGCCCAATAAGCTCGCGCGGTACGGGAGGCCGATGAGATC
>JBJMPB010000052.1:0-5853 GCA_045803455.1 Gemmatimonadales bacterium
TGCTGCTCGACATAGGCGCTGTGTGGTGCCATTGGTGTCACGTCATGGATGGTGAGTCCTACGAGAACCCCGAGCTGGCCGCCTTCCTCAACCACAATTTCATCTGCATCAAGGTCGATCGCGACGAGCGTCCCGACGTGGACGCGCGATACCAACGCGCGGTGCAGATGCTGACGCAGCAGGGCGGCTGGCCGTTGACTGGGTTTCTCACGCCCCGCGGTGAGGTGTTCTTCGGCGGCACCTACTTCCCCCCGGATGGAAAATTCGGGCGATCCGGCTTTCGCACCGTACTGGCGAGTGTGCTCGAGGCCTACCGGAGCCGCCGAGATCAGGTTCAAGCTCAGGCGGAGGCTATCCGACGGGTTCTCGATGAGCAGCTGAACGAAACGGCTCCAGGCGAGGTTTCGCCCGCGCTGCTGGATCGGGCCGTTTCCCAGATGACTGACGCTTTCGACCGGGTGAACGGTGGCTTCGGCAGCCAGCCGAAGTTTCCTCATCCCGGGGCGCTCAGTCTTCTGTTGCATCGCTGGTACGACCAGCCATCCGATCAGGTCCGGACTATCATCGATCGAACCCTCCAGGGCATGGCCCGAGGTGGAATGCACGATCAGCTCGGTGGAGGCTTTCACCGATACAGCGTGGATGCCCGGTGGATCGTGCCGCACTTCGAGAAGATGTCCTACGACAACTCGGAATTGCTCAGGGTCTATGTGGACGCGTATGCCCTCTTCGGGACCGAGGAGTACGTCGGCGCGGCGCGCGGGATCGTGCACTGGGTGCGGGAGGTCGCCTCCAATCCCGCGGGAGGGTATGCCGCCAGTCAGGACGCTGATGTAGGACTGGAGGACGACGGCGACTATTTCACGTGGACCCGGGAGGAGGCGGCAGCGGTGCTGACTCCCGAGGAGCTGGATGTGGCCGCCGATTACTACGACATCGGCACGGCCGGCGAGATGCACCACAACCCCGGCAAGAATGTGCTGTTTGTGGCTGCTACTATTCCCCAGATTGCCCTCCGCACCGGCCGAAGCGAACAGGAAACCGAGCTGCTGCTGCGAACAGCGCAGAGCAAGTTGCGCCTCGAGCGTGATCGCCGGCCGGTTCCATTCGTGGATCGCACCCGCTACACCGGCTGGAATGCCATGATGGCCTCGGCCATGCTCCGGGCGGGTGCGGTCCTCGCTGACGAATGGGCCACCGGGCACGCTCTGCTGACCTTGCAACGGATCAGACAGGAGAACGAGAGTCCCGATGCCGTCGCCCATACGCCCGGAGGCGTCAGCGGACTGCTCGACGATCAGGTGCAGACCTCGGCAGCGGCACTCGACGCCTACGAGGCAACCGGAGATCGCGAATGGCTGGACTGGTCGCTCCGAATCATGGAACGGGTCTGGTCGGAGTACTGGGACCGGGAGGAGGGCGGCCTCTTCGACACCGCCAGCGGCCGCAGTGATCAGGCCGGCCTGCTGCCCGCCCGGGCCAAGCCGGTGCAGGATACCCCGACGCCGTCACCCAACGGTGTGGCGGGAGTGGTCGCGTTACGGCTGCATGCGCTTACCGGGCGGCCGGAGTGGCAGGAGCGCGCGACGGCGATTCTCGCTGCGTTTGCCGGGCGTGCCGCCGAGCTGGGACTGTACGCGGCCAGCTACCTGTTGGCGGTCGATTGGCATGTTAACCCGGTAACTCACCTGGTTGTGGTCGGGGACCACCACGACCCTGCAGTGCAGAACATGCACGTGGCCGCCCTCGCGGGCTTTGTTCCACGTCGTGCCGTGCAACTCTTAACCCCGGACGCGGCCACCGGTGAAGGTTTCCCCCCTGCGCTCCAGGGCATGCTGGCCGCCGGACTATATCCCCGCGGTTACGCCTGCACCGGGAACAGCTGTTCTCCACCAGCTGGAGATCCCTCGTCGTGGCAAGCCACTCTGGAATCGCTGCGAGCCGCCTTTACGGCGTAGGTGTGGATTAAATTAGCTCCAGCAATTCCACTCAGGAGAAAGCGTCCATGCCGAAGACCGCTACCATTCAGACGAGCAAGGGAACCATTGTAGCCGAGCTGTTCGACAAGGAGGTTCCCGGCACGGTCCAGAACTTCGAGAAGCTGGCCAACAGTGAGTTTTACGATGGCACCCGGTTCCATCGGGTGATCCCCAACATCATGATCCAAGGCGGCGATCCGCTGTCCAAGGACCCCAACAACTCGCGGGTGGGGACCGGCGGGCCCGGCTACAAGATTAAGTGTGAAACCCACCTCAATACCCACAAACACACCGCCGGCACCCTGTCGATGGCCCACGCCGGCAAGGATACCGGCGGCAGTCAGTTCTTCATCTGCCACAGCCCCCAGCCACATCTCGACAAGGTTCACACGGTCTTCGGCCAGGTCACCCAGGGCATGGACATCGTGAATTCGATCCGTCAAAACGACGTCATCACATCCATCCGGGTCAACTGAGCTGCATCTCGATTTTGCCGTGGTGGCTGATTACGCCCTCATCGACCAGCAGGGCAAGCTGAGCGTACTCGGCATCTTTCAGCACGTCTGGCTTTCCAACTTTCCGGCGGTGTATCCCCGCACCCACCTCGTTCTGCGGGTACGGGGCCGGCGCACCGAGATCGGAGTGCATACCATCCGAATCCGGTTCGTTGACGAAGGCGGAAACGAGTTACTGGGGGGAGAGGGCACCGTCCAGTTCGGCGAGCCGCCGGCTGGAGTGGTGGATGTCGAGGCCGGAGCGGTGCTGGTGTTCGATGTTCCCCTGCCACGCCCGGGCCAGTATGCTTTCGAGATCAGCCTCGACGGTGAGCTGGCCAGTCGGGTTGCTCTCTCGTCGGGCTACCCCCAGTCTCCTCCGCAGTAACGGAAAACTGATGATGGTCATGACCCGCGACGAAGCAGTTGAGCTCATGCACGAGTACACGGCATCGGACGCGCTCCGAAAGCACATGTACGCCGTGGAGATCGCCATGAGGGCCTTGGCGGAGCGCGCCGGCGAGAACCCGGATGACTGGGGCCTGGTGGGTCTGCTGCATGACTTCGATTATGAGCGACACCCCAACCAGGAACATTCACCGACCGACGGACATCCCGCCGAAGGAGTCCGGTTGCTCGCTGCCCGTGGTCTTCCCGAGCCGATGCAGCGCGCGATTCTAGGTCACGCCACGTACAGCGGCGTTCCTCGCGATACCGCCATGGCGCGGGCGCTCTTTGCGGTTGACGAGCTGGCCGGCTTCCTGGTGGCGTGCGCTCTGGTGCGCCCCTCCCGGAGCCTGCAGGATCTCGAGGTCTCCAGCGTCAAGAAGAAGCTCAAGGACAAGGCGTTTGCCCGCGGCGTGAGCCGGGAGGACGTGCTGCAGGGAGCAGCGGAGTTGGGAGTACCGCTGGACCAACACATCGCCTTCATGCTCGAGGCCCTCCGCCCGCACGAGAAGAGGCTCGGTCTGGGAGCACCGTGACCGGCCCGCGGCTGATCCCGGCCGAACAATCGGTCACCTGCGCCATCAATCGTGCAGCCGGAGGACGGCCGGTACCCGGCAACAGGGTCGACGTCCTGATCGACGGACCCGACACCTACCGGGCCATGCTCGAGGCCATCGCTCAGGCCCGGCAGTGGATACACTTCGAGAACTACATCATCCGCAGTGATGCCGCCGGGTGGCGCTTTGCCGAACTGCTGGCAAGGCGGGCCCGGGAAGGCGTTCACGTCCGGGTGCTCTACGACTGGTTCGGTTCGATGAGCACGTCGCGTGGATATTGGCGCTACCTGCGGAAGGCCGGCGTCGAGGTGCGATCGTTCCACCCGCCGGAGCTGATCGACCTCGTGTCCAATGTCTCCCGAAATCACCGCAAGCTGGTGGTGGGCGACGGGTCCCGAGCTATCCTCGGCGGGCTGTGCATCGGGTGTGAATGGACCGGTGAGAAGCATGCCGGTGGTCAGCCGTGGCGGGATACGGCAGTGGACGTGAGGGGTCCCGCGGCCGCGGTGCTGGATCAAACCTTCGTGAACCTCTGGGAGCTGAGCGGAGGAAAAGTCCCCAACGACCAGGTTGCCGGCGTGATACCACCGGTGGGCGACGCGGGAGTGCGGGTCATCAGCGGAGAGCCCGGGCGGGAGCGCGCCTACCGGGTCATCGAGCTGCTGGCTGTGGGCAGCGTCCAGCGGCTCTGGATTACGGATGCTTATTTGATCGCACCACCCCGGCTGTTTCAGGCCCTGCGCGACTCGGCTCGGGACGGCGTGGATGTCCGGCTGCTGGTTCCCGGCTCCAGCGATGTGCCGCTGATTCGGAATCTCTCCCGCATTGGTTACCGGGACCTGCTGCGCAGCGGAGTCCGTATCTTTGAATGGGATGGTCCGATGCTTCATGCCAAGACCATCGTGTGCGATCACCGGTGGGTGCGCATCGGCTCGAGCAATCTGAACCCTTCGAGTCTGCTGGGAAATTACGAGCTCGACGTCCTGATCGAAGACCCGACACTGGCCCAGACTCTGGAAGACCGGTTCCGGCTGGACATGGGTCGGAGCCGTGAGGTAACCAGCCGACCGGTCCGCGGGCCTAGACGGATCAGCCGGGCCCTGCCTTCGGCTCTGGCATACCAACAGGCCGAGCGACGGGCCGTATACCGGGGAAGTCGGCAAGAACGGCGAAGGCGCGCCGGCCTTATTCTTCGTGCGGTTGCCAGCCACGCCCGCCGTTCGGTCTTTATTCCGATCAGCGGGATCTTTGTGGCGCTGGGCCTCCTGTTCGTGGCACTCCCCAAGATTTCGGCGTATGTCCTGGCGGCGCTTTGCGCGTGGCTGGCCTTGGGAGCCGGCCGCGAGGCTTTCCGTCGGCGGGTGGATCGATAGTTGCTAATTGAAACTTCGGGCCCATTCGCCTCGTTGAGTCTCACCCTTTCGTCGAGTTCGACCCTTATGGCCATGTTCCGATCCTTGTCAGTCTGTGCGGTTCTCTCCTGCGCTGCGGGAGCAGTCTCTGCCCAGCAGCGCGTGGTCACCCTGACCGACGCGCTCCGCCTGTCGGAACGGGTACAGCCCGATGTCGTGCGGGCGTCCTCTGCCATCCGAACAGCGGGGGCTCAGCGACGAAACGCATGGGGGTCGTTCCTTCCCACCCTGACGGCGAACTCGTCAGGCAACGAGTTCTATACGGAAGGTGAGCCCCGGCTCGATCCCGTAACCGGCCAGATAACCGGCGGAAACAGCAGTAACCGGAGCTTCAGCACCGGCCTTTCTGCCAGCATCGATCTCTTTACCGGGTTTCGCCGCCGGGCGGAGCTGCGGGCGGCTCGGGCGGGAGAGGACGCGGCGGAAGCTTCCTTTATAGATGCCCGGTTCCAACAGGCCCTGACCACAACCAACCAGTTCCTCAGCGCCCTGGCCGCGGGCCAGCTCCTCCGGGTTCGTGAGTCGAGCGTCCGGCGGGCCGAGCAGCAGCTCAAGGTCTCGGTGGCCAAGCTCCACACCGGATCGGCCACTCGGTCCGATTCGCTCAGGTCGCTGGTGACCCTGGGAAACGCCAAACTCGATCAACTCACCACGCAGACCGACTTGGCGGCTGCGGAGGCCAATCTGGCGCGCCTCATCGGCGAGACCGGGCGGGTGAAGGCGGCCGACGACTCATCCTTCTACGCGGCAGTCCCGCCACTGGATGCAGCGGCGCTCCGAGCCGAGGCCGAATCCAAGTCTCCCCGGGTTCAGAGCGCCCTGGCCAATGCCGCAGCCGCCAGATCATCGGTAAGCGCTTCCAGATCGGCGTACTGGCCAACTCTGGCGCTGTCAGGGAACACCAACTGGAGTGGAAGTCAGAGCAATGATTACGACTTCCTGAATCAGAGTCAGGTGAGTCTCG
>JBJMPB010000099.1:0-3268 GCA_045803455.1 Gemmatimonadales bacterium
ATTCCATCTCCGGGTGGCGGAAGCGGCCCATCGCGCGGGCACCAAGGTCTTGTACTACATCGCTCCGCAGCTCTGGGCCTGGCGACCGGAACGAGCCCGCCGGCTTGCGGCGGCAGTGGACCGTCTCACAGTCGTGCTGCCGTTCGAACAACAGTTTTTCAACGGTCTCGGACTCCGAAGCGATTACGTGGGTCACCCTCTGGTCGACCGCCCGGCGGGGCCAAGCCGCCGGGAGGCTCGGGCCCGTCTTGGCATCCCCGCTGAGAGCCGAACTCTGGCGATCTTTCCGGGGAGTCGGAGCCAGGAGATCAGGAGACTCTGGAAGCCGTTTCGTGACGCGGCGTACCAGCTGCTCAGGGACGGAAGTTGTGACCGGGTACTCGTAGCCGGGACCGCGCACGGTATCTATCCCGATCCCGACGGTCTCGAGATAGTTCGAGAGGACACCGCAACCCTGCTGGCCGCGGCCGATGCCGCGCTGGTGAAGTCGGGAACCACCACGCTCGAGGCGGCGCTGGCGGGAACACCAATGGTCGTGGCTTACAAGGTTCATCAGCTCAGCTGGAGAGTTTTTCAGCGGCTGCGAACGGTGAAGTGGGTGAGCCTGGTCAATCTGGTAGCGGATCGGGAGGTCGTGCCGGAGGTTTTGCAGGACCGGGCTTCGGCCGACGAACTGGCCGCGCAGCTTCGACCGCTGCTGGATGCCGCCGACCCTCGGACCGTCCACCAGCGGGAAGGTCTGGCTCTGGTGCGGGAACGTCTCGGTCAAGCCGGCGCGTCGAACCGGATTGTTACGATGGCGGGAGAGCTGCTCGCTCTATGCGACTGAAACTCTCGCCCCGTGCTGCGCGCCTGATAGCGGGTCCTGCGATGAAGGTCTTGGCTTCATCCTGGCGCATCGAGGTGTATCACGAGGAGCGGTGGCGGCAGATATATCGGGCCCGCCGAGCCCACGTCTACCTGCTCTGGCACGAAGCACTGCTCCCGCTGCTTTGGCAACACCGGCGACAGGGTGTTGCCATCGTGGTCAGCGAGGCGCGGGATGGCCAGTATCTGGCCGATTTTGCCACCTCCCTGGGCTACCGCGCGCTCTATGGCTCGAGCACCCGCGGTGGCGCTCGAGCCCTGCTGGCAGCGGTACGAGAGCTCCGCGCCGGCCGGTCTGTGGCTTTCACGCCGGACGGGCCACGAGGGCCGCGGCGCGAGCTCAAACCGGGGGTCATAGCAGCAGCGCAGCGCGGGAATGCCATTGTTATTCCGGTCCACGCCGAGTCGGACTCGGTTTGGCGGTTACATTCTTGGGATCGGTTCATGATTCCCCGACCGTTCGCCCGGGTGCGGGTCACCTATGGAATCCCGTTCGAAGTCACTCAAGGAGACGATGGGTTTGCCGAAGGTGTCGCCCGCGCTTCCGCCAGTCTCGCTCAGCTCTCCCGGACGGACGCATGGCGCGCAGAGGCGATAGCCATCGCGTAGTCCGCTGGCTGTGGACCAGCCGGAGACCGGATGCCAGGCTGGTACGGCTGGCGTTGCTTCCGGCCTCTGCACTGTGGCGCGGTGTCATGGCCGCGAGAGAGTCCGCCTACCGGCGGGGCTGGCTTCAGGTGCACGATCTGCCGCTGCCTTCCGTGGCCATCGGAAATCTCACCGTGGGTGGGTCGGGCAAGACGCCGATCGCAATCTGGACGGCGCGATACTACGTCTCTCGAGGATTGGTCCCCGGCATCCTCCTGCGTGGGTACGGCAGTGACGAGGTGCTGGTGCACCAGCATGCCGTCCCCGAGGCGCACGTGGTCGCCGATCCGGACCGGGCGGCTGGTGCGGAGCGTGCCCTCGCCCGGGGAGCTCAGGTGCTGGTGCTGGACGACGCCTATCAGCGGCTGGACGTGCACCGGGACCTGAACATCGCGGTGGTGAGCGCCGAGACCACCCGCGCCGTCCGCTGGCCACTGCCTGCGGGGCCCTGGCGCGAAGGTCTCGCCGCCTTGGAGCGGGCCGATGCGGTGATCGTGACCAGAAAGCGGGCTACGCCGGAGGCGGCCCTCACCCTGGCGGCCGAGCTGCAGTCCAGGATCAAGGGGCCGGTCGCGATCGCGCATCTGGGTCTGCAGTACGTTGAGGGTATGGTCAGTGGTCTTCGCCACCCCGCATCGAGCCTGGCCGGGAAACGGGTGGTGGCGGCGTCCGGCATCGCGGATCCGGACGCCTTCGTCGCACAAACCAAGGCAACCGGCGCGGCGGTGCAGGTGGCCACCTGGAAAGATCATCACGACTACCGCGACGAAGACGTGGCCTGGCTGGCTCACGCCGCTCGGCGGGCCGATCATGTAGTGATCACCCAGAAGGACGCCGTGAAGCTGCGGAACCGGTGGCCCAGCTCGGTGCCGGAGCCGCTGGTGGCAATGTTGGATCTGCAGTGGGAGGAAGGCGGCGAGGACATCGCCGCTGCGCTGGATACCGTCGTCACCCCCGTGGAGCGACTGTAAACATCTTTCGGAGCGTACCGGAGCGATATGACCACCGTCAGCCGTCCCAATCAAGACCTCATCCGTCCCGATAAAGACAAGTTTCTGGCCGAGGAAAATCCATTTGAGGCGATGATGTCCCGCTTCGACTACGCGGCTCAACGGCTGAGCCTGGACCCCGGTTTATACAAGGTGCTCCGCAGTCCGGAGAAACAGGTGATCGTCTCCGTACCGATTCTGCGGGACAACGGCGATGTGGATGTCTATACCGGCTACCGCGTGCTCTACAACACCTCGCGCGGCCCGGCCAAGGGTGGTATCCGATTCGACTTGAACGTGACGCTGGATGAAGTGAAAGCGCTGGCGGCGTGGATGACCTGGAAGTGTGCCGTGGTGAACATCCCCTTCGGCGGCTCCAAGGGCGGCGTGGTGTGTGATCCGGCCAGCATGTCCAATGTCGAGCTGGAGCGAGTCACCCGCCGATACACCTCGGCCATCATCGAGGTACTGGGACCCGATTCCGATGTTCCCGCGCCGGACATGAACACCAACGAGCGGGTGATGGCCTGGATCATGGACACCTACTCCATGCACAAGCGGCACACGGTCACCGCAGTGGTGACGGGGAAGCCGGTCGAAATGGGTGGCTCGCTGGGCCGACGAGAGGCAACGGGACGGGGATGCATGCTGGTAACCCGCCAGGCGCTCAACCGTCTCAGAATGCCGGTGCAGGGTACCAGGGTGGTGGTTCAGGGGTTCGGCAATGTGGGTTCAGTCTCTGCGGCGCTGATGGAGCAGCAGGG
>JBJMPB010000147.1:0-3579 GCA_045803455.1 Gemmatimonadales bacterium
GCGCAATACGCTGGATGAGCGCCCCGGTCTCTTGGAGAGCGGGGCGCTCTTTTTACCGGGGGTACTGGGGGGTATACTAGGGGCTGGCCTAACTTCAGATCTTCGCCGACAATACGGCTTCTGATCACTGCCGCCTGGCGCTCTCCGGAGGGCGGCGCGAGGAGATCGAATGAGCTCAAAGCGCGGACGCGAAGGAAGACTCAAGCCGCAGCACGCCGGCCTGTATCCCGGCTTGGAGCCTGGGGTGTGGTTGCCAGTCGAAAACCTGATTCGGCACGTCACCCAGCTGATCTACCACGACCCATCACGGCGCCGGCTCATCACCGGTCCCCGCTTGTTGCATCAGGAGCATTTTGAATATCGCGGCGCATCGGAACGGCCCGAGGGATTACCCGCCAGCGCCAGTCGCCTGAGCGACTCCAGCGCCGAGCCCAGCACGTTCCCTCCCCCTCAGGCCGAGGCCGACCAGGGGAACCAGAGAGGACCGACTTCATGAGCCAACCGCCCCGAGCGGGAGTGCAGGCCGGCCGTCGCGTACGCGCCGACGTGCGGCAGGCACTCCTCAAATCGAGCTCCGCCCATCTGTATCCGGGTATCCCGCCGGGTGAGTGGCAGCCCGCCAGTGTCATGGTTGATCTGGTGCTGGCGGTTAAGTCAGCCAACGGTCGCGCTCTATCCGCCCGCGACCGCATGCTCGATGGCGAACATTTCGAGTTTCGCGGCCGCCTTTCCGCCGGTGGTCAGGACGACCAGCGCCGAACCCGGCTCGAGGAGCGTCGTGATCGCAAGGAGGCCGGCCCGGACGAGTGACTGCGATCACCTCTTGAGGCCAGCATTTACACTACGTTCGCCGGGTGAGGTTGGGTGGGGTGGAGGCGCGAGTGTTCCGGCGAACAACAGAGGTGAAACGTATGAGATGCGCTCCTTGGCTTTTGGGATCCCTCACCGTGGCGGTGATTGCCGGGTGCGGCGGGGACAGGCGAAACAACGACAACTCAGCAGCTGGCGGAAACGGCACTGAGACCGGCACCATGCAGGGCGGAGCGGCAACCAGAGACACCGCCATGTCGAGCAGTGACACCAGCGGCATGAGCCAGGGCATGAGCTCGGATACCGCCCACGCGGATGCCGGAATGCACGAGGACATGAATCGCTCGAGCTCCACCGGCGCGGCCGCCACCGGCGGTACCGGCTCCGATTCCGCCAAGGGCAATCAGACCAAGTCCGGCGTGACCAACACCAAAACCGGGAAATCGACCTTGGGCAAGGGCGTCACCAAGACTCGTCCCGATCAGGGCCAGCCGGTCACCTCCAAGGGTGATACCGTAAGCTCCGGACCCGACAGTACCGGAGGCAACCAGTAATGCTTTCTCTCCTGCGGGGCGCGGCGCCGGCTTGCCGCGCCTCTCGCAGGAGGTCGATGGATTCATGACCCTACTCCCTGATGTCCGCAGTGCCCCCAGCATCCTGGTAGTCGACGACACGCCAACGGTACGCCGCATGGCGCACCGGCTGTTGACCGAATGGGGCTTTCGAGTGTTCGAAGCCGAGAGCGGCGAAGAGGCGATCGAGGTGCTGGAGACGGCAAAGGGAGGAGTCCAGCTCGTCATCGTGGACGTCATTCTACCGCTGCTCGACGGAGTCCAGGTAACCCAGCGAATCCAGGAGCGCTGGCCCGGACAGCGGACGCTGTACATGTCCGCCCATCCTGCCGAGGTGCTGGCCCAGCATGGCCTGACCGAGCTGAGCGTCCCTTTCCTGGCCAAGCCCTTCACTCGCGACGAGCTGCTCACCAAAGTAAGTGAGGCGCTCGCCCGGCCAGGCTCCCCTGCCCCGAGGCCGCCGCGCTAGACCCCGTCCCGCCCGAGCTCGTGGTCCACAAGCCGGCCCGCGAGTGTCCGGTGAGCGAGCCTCACTCCCCCGATAGCTGTGGGATCGTCAAGGCCAGGCGCGAACGACAGCTGGCCGTCGACGGTCAGGAGCGTGCCCGCCCCAGCGTGAAGTAAAAGGTGGCCCCCTGCCCCACCAAACCTTCGGCCCAAACCTTCCCGCCGTGGCGGTGAATGATCCGTTGGACCGTGGCGAGACCGATGCCGTTGCCGGGAAACTCGTGCTGGGAGTGCAGCCGCTGAAAGGGTCCGAACAGTCGGGCGACGTACGTCATCTCGAAGCCCGCGCCATTGTCGCGGATGAAGTAGGTCGGCTCGCCTGAGGTCTGGGTTACCCCGAACTCGATCCGCGGCTCCGCCTGCTTGGCGGTGAACTTCCAGGCGTTCTGCAGCAGATTCTCCAGGGCGATTTTCAACAGCTGGCCGTCCCCTGCCACCACCACTCCCGGGCGGATCTTCACTTCCATCCCCCGATTCGGCTGCTCTTCCTGCAGCCGCCTCACCACCAGTTCTGCCACCTCGCTGAGGTCTACTTCCTGGTCCCGCAGCTCGGTCCGGGTAACCCGCGAGAGGTACAGCACGTCGTCGATCAGCTGCGACATCTGCTGGCTTGCCTCCCGGACCCGGCTCAGGAACTTGCGCCCCTCATCATCCAGCCGCCTGCCCTGACTCTCCAGAATGGCCCGGCTGAAGCTGTCGATCCTTCTGAGGGGCGCGCGAAGGTCGTGCGAAACGGCGTAGCTGAAGCTCTCCAGCTCCCGGTTCTTGTGCTCCAGCTCGCGGACCAGCTCGGCCCGGGTCTCGGCCAGCTCGAGCGCCGCCTGCTCGCTCTGCGCCAGTAAGGCGGCCTGGCGGCGCAGCAGCTCGTTCTTCTTCGCCAGCTCCACGAACACTGCCACCTTGGAGCGGACGAACTCCGGGACTACCGGCTTGATCAGATAGTCCACGGCGCCGACGGCGTATCCCCGAACCGCCTGGGTCTGGCTGGTGTCGGCCGCGGTGAGAAAGAGAATCGGGGTGTGGCGGGAGCGGTCGCGCTGCCGGATCAGCTCGGCAGTCTCGAACCCATCCATCTCCGGCATCTTCACGTCCAGCAGAATCACGGCAAAGTCGTCACTCAGCAGCCGCTTCAACGCCTCGCGCCCCGACTCAGCCCGGACCAGATTCTGCCCGAGATCCTCCAGCATGGCCTCGAGAGCGATCAGATTGGCGGGCTGGTCGTCGACGAGGAGGATGTTGACAGGCGGAATGGCGGACGGGCGGTCAGCCGGTCCGCCAGTGGATTCCGCTGAGCGAATGGCAAGGGACTCTGACGAGGACAGCTGTCCCTCGGCGGCGACTCCCCTCGACTCGGCCACCTGTCCGCCTGTCCGCCCGTCCGTCCGTCCCCCTACCGGTACAGCCATACTCTCAGCAGCGACAGAAGCTGGTCCATATCCACCGGCTTGGCGATATAGTCCGACGCGCCGGCATCGATGCATTTCTCCCGGTCGCCCTTCATCGCCTTGGCCGTGACCGCAATGATGGGAAGGTTGCGGAAGCGCGGCATCTCGCGGATGGCGCGCATGGTCTCGTAGCCGTCCATCTCCGGCATCATCACGTCCATGAGGACCACGTTGAGGTCCGGCGTGTTGCGGATGATCTCGATGCCCTTGCGGCCGTTCTCCGCGTAGACCACCTGCATCTTGTG
>JBJMPB010000169.1:0-2821 GCA_045803455.1 Gemmatimonadales bacterium
GGATGGTGTCGATGACATCCGCGAGGCTGCTGGGCGAGGGGCGATCGAGGTATCGGTTGCTGGGTCCACGTTGTGTGACGGTCATGAATTCAATCTCTCAGTCAGGCCCGTTGAGTGGGCGCTGGATAGCCGTCTGCTTCGGAGCTGGCCACTTAGACCGCTTCCTACACTCCGTGCTTTAGGTTGAGACACCAGATCTCGCGGGGACGACATTATCTTCGCGCGGACGACATTTCTTCGGCGCGCTACTTGGTTTCCGTGTGCTTCGCGTA
The DNA here is from genome assembly GCA_045803455.1 of Gemmatimonadales bacterium. Lineage (GTDB taxonomy): Bacteria > Gemmatimonadota > Gemmatimonadetes > Gemmatimonadales > GWC2-71-9 > CAVVWJ01. The sequence goes on from JBJMPB010000169.1 coordinate 273, forward strand.
AGTACCCGCGGTATCGCGGTGTACGCGGTCAGGGACAGCCACCGTCCGGACATTCACGAGCTGGATGGTCCTGCCTCGCAGCCTGGAAACGCGGTGCATCTTCTATCTGGAGAGGATGCACAGTCTCGTTGGGCTGATCGAGCTCGGTAGCGTCTGCCGCGAGCGGCAGATTGTTTTGCCTTGCTGCCATCCAGGCCAGCAGCCGCCGCGGCAATTCAGGGCTGTACAGGAGTGCGACACCGCCCAGCAGGGCCGCGACACCCACCAGCAGGAACGAGATCCCCACTTGGGTCAATCCCGCAAGCAAGGCTGCGACCCCGCCCAGCAAAGCCGCGACTCCGAGCAGCAGGAACGGGACCCCTATCAATGTCCATCTGGCCACTAAGGCCGCAACACCGCCCAGTAGGAACGCAACTCCGAACAACAGCAACGCCACCCCCGCCAGCGCCGCCCCGGCGAGCATGGCCGCAACACCGCCCAGCGAGGCCACGACGGCGCCCAGCAGAATAGGGATCCCAAGCAACGCCCATCTGTCCAGCAAGAACGCGACCCCCAGCAGCAGGGCCGTGGCCGGGCCCAGGAGGAGCGCGACCGCCACCAGGGTCCATCCGTCGAGGAAGGCCGCGACACCGCCCAACATGGCCGCGGCGCCGAACATCAGCAACGGAATCCCCACCACTATCGATGTTTCCAGCAGCACGACGATCCCGAGCAGCAGCGCCCCACCTCCGAGCAACAGGAACGCGACCCTAACCATCAAACTCTCGACCATGCCCAGCGCCCAGGCATCCAGCGGGTCCACGATCCCCAGCAGCAGGCACGTCGAACCCACGAGCAAACAAACTGTTCCCATGGCGACATGGTCGAGGTCAGCGCGACTTCGCAGCGTCGACCACATGAGCATCACCCCGGTCTCCCAGAGGTACGCCAGGGACAAGATCATCACGGCGAAGGGCCATCCAGTCACCGATCCCCAGACCACAACGGCCAGATAGCCGGTCAGCGCCAGCAAAGCCATGCGGTGAGCCTGGGCTGTGCGATAACGCTCCGCCCGCAGAAGACCAGTACCCGGCACAGCGACCAGCAGCGCCGCAACAAAGACAGCCGGCGGAAGCCACGCCCACTTCTGCGCCACAACGAGGCCGCTGAGCAGATTGACTCCCACTCCCATTACCAAGACGCCGATGGACAACTTGATCAGACGATCTGGATCGCTGGCGGACAGACCGCCAGCCCTCGGCTCAGCCACGAGCAAAGTTTGGGGCAAGCCGCGGCATCATGCGGTGCAATCCAATCGGCGCGTCAAGAATCGGTCGGAAGGCGGCGGAGGACCGCGATGACAGCTGAACCGAATTCGCCGGAGCATAACCTACGCCGAGATGATCAGGCTCTCACCAGGCAGCTGCTCCAGGTGAAATGATCAAGGCGCTCGCGGACTCGGGGTACTAGGCGCTGTCCTTATCCGCACGCAACGCGTCTCACTTTCCGGCCACGCTGTGAGACACCTCAACGGTCCGCGTTGAGCTTCAGGGCCCAGCAAGGCCGAGCAGATACCGTAGGCGTGTGGGGTAAGGCAGACGACTGAGCTGGCCGAGTTGAAGGACTGGGTGGAGGGACTCCGCGCGGCGGCACATATCGCACGCGCGCAAGGCAACATCACGCTGGCCGAAGCGTTGGACATGACTCGATTCGAGGTGTACGAGTCCTACCTTGACGAGGAGTACACCAACAACAGAGCCAAGCGGTTGATGATCAAAAGCTAGGCATCTGGTTAGAACCGTCGGTACGTTAGGTCGCCCGTAGGCATACGGCACCCGCAGTGAGCCAGCCGGAGGGTGACGATCGCCGGCAGCAATGTGGCCTTGCCCGAGGTGAGGGCCCGAAGACCGCGAAGCGCGCGGTAGGCGAGTGGAATGCCCGCGTGCTGTCGGTCATGACGGCGCAATGGTGGAAGCTGTTTCAGGTTAGTAGGGCAAAGACCACCAGAGCCAGATCCACCGCGCGTTCCATAGCCGCCGTAAGAGGTGCCGTGCTCGATGGTGCCTACGCCGACGTTGAGTGCGGCAATGATGCCCCGCTGGCCGTGGCGGTGAACGGCGCGGTCGGACGTGCCGGCGACATCGAAGCGGTGACGCAGATTCACGTCGCCGCGTCAGATGCCGATGATCGTTAGAGCCCGAGACGGCCTCGGGTGGTGACGGCGATGATCGCCGCAGCGAGCATGACAATCCCGCCATGATCACCAACACTTCAAACTGCGGCAGACGGACCACGGCCACTAGCCCGGTGGGGTTCACGATGGCGTTGTGCATGGAATGGAATAATCCGGCGATCAACACGCTGGAGCCGGCGCTGTTGTAGAGCCAGCCGGTAATGAAACGGCTGCCCAAGTGCGGCAGCAGGAAGATACCCAGCACCAGCGCCGTGGTCGCCCATGATCGTGTTTCGACATAGGTGCTCGGCACGTGGAACAGCCAGAAGAACAGGGTCATCAGCAGAGCCGCACGGAGCGGACCATGACGATCTTGGAATCGGGCGAAGGCGAATCC
>JBJMPB010000210.1:0-6667 GCA_045803455.1 Gemmatimonadales bacterium
GCTCCTGGAAGAATGGGGTTTCAAGGCCGCGGAGGCCGACAACGGCAAGACGGCGCTTCAGTTGGCTCGCAAGCTGAAGGGCGGGCTCAGTATGGTCATCACCGACCTGGTGATGCCGCACATGGACGGCTACGACTTTGCCCAGGCGCTCCGGCAGCTCTATCCCGATGTGCCGATACTCTTCATGACCGGGCAGTGTCCCGCGGCCCTCGAAGACAGGATGTCCAAACAGCCCGAGCAGATCCTGTTCAAGCCGTTCAACCCCGACGGTTTCCTCGACGCCGTCGCCCGGCTCCTGGAGTCGCGTGTCAACCAGAAGCGGGTTTCCGCATAGTATGGGTGCGCTCCAGCTGCGATCTGCCGCTCTATGTACGATGTCAGCAGGGTTGCGTAGGCGTGCGGAGCAACTCCGGTGTAGGTCCAGGTTTATTTTGTGCCGCTCGGAGGCTCGAGTCTTGAGGAGCCGGGACCTGCTCACGGTGAGTCACTTTCAGCGGCATCCCCGTTCTACCCGCCGAGCCGGTGACGCTCCACAGAGAGGACACCTCCGGCTTATAGACTAGGTTCGAGCAGGGAGAAAGTTTATCGCAACAGCGGTCCCAGGACTCTCACCAAGCCGATAATCACCACGATTCCCGCCAGATCCAGCACCAATCCATAGCGAATCATCCGCCCCAGCGGAATCAATCCCGAGCCGTAGACAATCGCGTTACAAGGCGTCGAGACCGGCAGCATGAAGCCCAGGCTCGCGGCCAAGGTGGCGCCAAGCGCCGGCTCGAACGGATCCAGCCCCGCTGACCGGGCGATCGCGATGACAACCGGAACTATCATGTTGGCGGAGGCGGTGTTCGATGTCGTCTCCGACAGAGCGACCGCGGCGATGACCGATGCTGCCAGGAGGCCCAGGCTCCCCTCGATCGGCAGCAACCCGGTCAGTCCCCGGCCGAGCGCCTCGGCCAGCCCGGTCTGAAACGAGAGCACACCGAGAGCGAAGCCCCCGCCATAGAGCAGCACCACGCCCCAGTCGATCTGCACCGCCTCCTTCCAGGAGATCGCCCGCCCGTCATTGCCAGGGAGAATGAAGAGCAGCATGGCGCCGAGCAGCGCGGCGACTCCCTCCGGCAAACGCTGGGTCAGGGTGCGGTAAGCCGGGCTGGTTTCGCCTGTGGCCAGGGCCACCACACCCGGAACCACCCAGAGGGCCACCGTCACCGCAAACGCCAGTGCGACGGAGCGCTGGCCCCGGGTCCACGGGCCCAGAAGCTCTCGCTCCCCGCGGATCGACTCGGCCCCCGTCGGCAGCTCCCGCCCGTCCGGCGGTATCGCGGCATTGAGCAGGACATAGAGGATGCCGAACAGCAGCACAACGGCAGGAACGCCGATCAGCATCCAGTGCAGGAAGCTGATATCCAGGCCGAGCTGGGAGCGGATGAAGCCGATCCCGATCACATTGGGCGGCGTGCCGACCGGCGTCGCCAGACCTCCGATCGAGGCGGCGAACGAGGTCATCAGCATGAGCGCCGTCGAGTAGCGGGGGTCGACGGAGTCGGACTGGGACCCGCGCATGGCCGCGAGAATGGACAGGCCAATCCCGAACATCATGGCGGTGGTGGCCGTGTTGGAGATCCACCAGGAGATGAGCGCGGTGACGGCGCCGAAGGCAAGCAGGATCCGGCTGGGCCTAGCGGCAACCCAGGGGAGCGAGAGGACGGCGTACGCTAGCCGGCGGTCGAGCCCGTGAATGAAGATGGCGCGCGCCAGGATGAAGGCCCCGATGAAGAGGAACATCAGCGGATCGGCGAACGGCGCGAAGACGTCCTTGGCGGGGGCGACCTGCAGCACGACGCAGGCGGAGGCGCCCAGCAACGCGGTGACCGGGAGTGGCAGCGCCTCGGTTACCCAGAGGACCACGACCGCGGCCAGCACCGCAGCCAGACGGTGGGCTGGAGGCGAGAGACCTTCCAGGGGAAGGATGAGGAACAGGAGGAAGACCGCGGGTGCGAGAAGGGCTCCGACGCGGCGTTGCACGCTCGTACTCTATCCCGGTGACTCAGGTGGCTCATCCTCGGCGACGTACTTAAACACGCCGAGGAACACCGGCTGGGGAGCGATCGAGCGCTTGACCCGCTTCCGGTCGTACTTGAAATCGTACTGGGCCACGGCCCACCAGCAGGCCGTGATGCCCCGCTTGGCCGCCGCTTTGAGCACGGCCGGCAGAAACGACTTCGAGTAGGATAGAGGCCCGAGCATCGCCTCCAGCGGGGAAGCGGCGTTAAGGACGTTGACCTCGTTCGAGTCCAGGCTGTAGTACCCCACGCCGCAGAGGTCCTGCAGCACGTCGAGGTTGGGATCGACCTTGCCGGGAGGCTCGGTGCCCAGCCATACGGAGACGACACCGGGAAGCTCGAAACCCTGGCCGTAGAAATCGTCCTCGTCGAGTGCTGCGTAGTCACGCAACGGCATAACGTCTGCCTTTTAGAGTCTGAGCGCGCCGGCGGTTCCCTTTACGGTCCTGGCATCTATCTGGGGCGCTGCAGAAGGACGACGACTCAGTAGGCTGTCGATCCGCACCGATCTCTCTAGGCAGGTGAACGGCTGCCTTCCGCCTACCCGGCCAGCACACAGCCCCGAAGCCGATGACGATAGAGAGCAGGAGCCCACTCACCATCAGCACCTGACCAGCAGGTAAGGCAGTGCCCGGACCGAGATCGAACAGGGTGGCCGCGCTCTCCAACAGCAGTGCGAAAGCGAGCACTCCTAGAATCCAACGCTTGCCCTCCCTCCTCAGAATGCCTAGCGCAAAGGCCCAGATGAGGAGCACCCGGAGAAGGGGCCCGAACGCTCGCTGATCTTGATAAAACTCGGGCGGCGATGAGACTAGAAAACTCACCAGGCTCAGTAATCCGTGTGCGACGAAAGCCAGCGAGGCGACGCGGAGGCTGGTCGGCAACAAGCTCCACTGCATGCTCAGCGGGGCCGAACGGGCAAGCAGCTCGTCTTCCGATATGGTCAGTCGAATGGCGTTTGGGCGCCTTGCAACTATCACGTCCCACAGCGGCCGTGCGTTCCGGACCGCCCGGAGGTCAATGCGTATGTCGGGATGCCCCGGAGCGCGGATCCGTATGGACTGCTCCCCGGCGGTGATTTCCTGAATGGCATGCCAGGGGACGGTAGTGACTCCGGATCGATCCCGCAGCTCGAAGCCCTGCTAGCTCACCCGCGGAGTCAGCCGATGATAGTTCGCCCGGCCAAACCAGATGCAGGAGAGGAAGGTGCTGCCGACTAGCACCGAGAAGAACGGGTCCCAATTCATACGGGGCCCGAAGTAGACCAGGAGACCGGCCCCACTCAAGATGGCTATGGCGGACCCCAGCAGCACGTTCCGGGCGCCACGCCCGAGCACCTCGTTCGCCTTGGCATAGTCGAGAATCGGTGACTGCTTCATCTCGGACCTCGCTTCATTGCCTCCGTAACCTCAATGAGCATGTAGCACCGAACTTGAGTCGCCCGGTCATCGAGATCGTCCCCTTGTACGTGCGGCGCCAGCCGACGAGTCTTCAGCAGTTGGCACCCTGATCGGAGGTCTCGAATGCTGCTCGTGAAGTCCCCTCGTTTCTGGCGGCTCCGCGTGCCCGTGCTGCTCGCCGCCCTCTCGACGGCGTGTAGTGGCGACAAGACCTTCTCACCTTCGGAGTATGATGCGTACTACCGGGGTGCCTGGCAGTTGACCGGTATCATAGACAGTGTGGTCGACACCGCGACCAACATGCCACGACCTCCTACGGCGGAGGAGGCAAGAACGTGGCATGTCTTTTCGAGCAAAGGCTACGTCGGGGACACCGCTCGTGCGCTGGCCACCGTTGAGTGGGGTGGCCGCTCCGGCACTGGATACTGGTACCTATTGGCCTCCGACATACGCCTCGAAGCCACTCTTACCGGACTGACCGGCGAGACGGAGGTCTATACGGATACCCTGTATTATGGCATATCCGACGATACTTCACTCGTACTGGTTGACGGCCACGGGTACTCCGAGCTCTACCGTCGCGCGGGGCCGCCGTGAGCTGATGATGTCCGTGTGTCCGCCTAACGGACCGCGCATCAGCTGCGGCGACTCCGCAGAGTGCGCACAAATCGAGGCTTCCTACTCCGATCCCTCACCGCTGAGCCGTTTCAGGCGCCGGTCGGCTCTCGAAGAGGTCTGTGTAGATGAAACGCCACCGCTTTTCGAAGTACAGCATGCCGAACTCATCCACGCCCGATGAAGACCCGCTGCAGCGCGGCACGGACACCTCCGCCCAATCCCCATCCAGCCGAATACCGGCCTCAGTGATCATGGGCGAGGCGCTCGACGGGCACGTGTGTGGGGCCGCCATCGCGGACGGCCTGCCGCGGCCGCGGGTCCGGTCCCTGGCGACCATTTGTAGGTCCCCAGGACTACCCCGCCGTTCCAGGAGCTTCGGCGATAGCACGAAGGCAGCCAGCGCGTCCCAGTTCTGATTGGCAAGGTTGAGATAAAAGGCCCGGAGAACGGCGTGGATGTCAGCGCGGGCAGAGTCCTGCTCTATGGCAGTTCCCTGGGCGGCCGCGGCCGGAGCTACTGCGAACAGCAGCCCACCAAGGGTGAGAAGGATTCGTGGAGTCCGCATTGTCTCTCCCTAGGGAACCTGAAATGACCATCCGAACCGCGCGACTCCGTCCGGCGATGTCCCGCCTCGCCTAACGGACCGCGCATCAGCTGCGGCGACTCCGACGAGTGCGCACAATCCTAAATCTGCCTTTAAACGTGGCGCCCGCCAGCTGCATCTTTGTTAGATCGGCGCGTCCTAGGTGGCGGGTCAGCAGAAGGAGGGGCCAGCGACAAATCTGGGGATGCTTAGCCGGGAGCGGCGGGCCAGGAAATAATACTTAGGTATTTACAAAAGTATTCCGCGGTGGTAGAATCCCTCATGGTTCAATCCGCAGCCGCTGACGACGTGTTTCACGCCTTGTCCAACCCGACCCGGCGGAAGGTCCTGGAGCGACTGTCGGTTGGACCGGCCACCGTCAGCGAACTGGCCGCACCCTTCGACATGCAACTCCCGTCATTCGTGCAGCACCTCTCGCTGCTGGAACAGAGCCGACTGGTGAGGTCGAAGAAGCGCGGACGGGTGCGGACGTATGAGATCGCCCCCGAACGGTTCAAGGTCGTTGAAGACTGGCTGACCGCGCGCCGTCGGCTGTGGGAAGCCCGACTGGACCGGTTCGACCACTACGTCAAACAACTCAAGGAGAAGGAATCAGAATTATGACCACGACCATGGAAGCCACGATCAATCCGAAACTTGATTTCGCCATCGAACGGTTCATCGACGCTCCCCCGCGGCTGGTCTGGGAAGCGCTGACGAAACCGGAGCATCTCAAGCAGTGGTACATGCCCAAGGCTTGGGGGCGGGTGGCGCGAGCCGAACTGGACGTGCGACCGGGCGGCATCTTCAGCATCGACATCGCGGTGGCAGACGGTCCCGACGTTCCCAACCTCGGTTGTTTCCTGGAGGTCGTTCCGCTGGAGCGGCTGGTCTGGACCTCGATGTTGTTCCCCGGCTATCGGCCGGCCGTCTTTGACGACATTCCGATCACCGCCATCGTGACGATGGAACCGGCAGGAACCGGCACTCGCTACGTGTTCACGGCACTGCACCGGGACGAAGCCGACCTCGAGAAGAACAAGACGAGTGGCTTTTACGAGGGCACCGAGATCGCCATCGATCAGCTCGTGGAGCACGTGACCGCGTTGAAGTAGTTCCCGAGCCCAGATGCGGTCCCCCGCCAAGGTGGGCCGAGAGTCTAGCATCCGCCTCGTAGGCGGGCGTGACCATAGTCACTGTGCTCGATGGCCACCGGGCCTATGTTGGCGTCCGGTGAGAGGCGGGTATGAGCAAACTCGAGGACCTGTGGCCCGAACAACGCATTGTTGCGGCTGTCCTGGTCGTGGTGTTCGCCGGGCTCACGCTGCTCTGGGTCACATACAACCCCGCGCTGGACACAAGGCGGCACCGCTTGGAGGAATCCGGGTCCGCAGTAGAACGCGAGCCGGATTCCGTCACCTCGTCTTCCGCATTATCGGCCCCGGCACGTCTTCGCGCTGAATCCCGGCCTGCGTCCCCGGTGCGGCGTGAGTCCGTGAGTGGCCGGGTCCGTACCGCATCCGGTGTTCCCGCATCCTCCAGCAATGCGGCCTCGGACACTGTTCTTGTTGATGTACGCTCGAGCGATCCCACCATCCAGACCGATCTTCGCTACGCCACGACGAACAACTTCACCGGTGCCCCGCTCCCCGGCTATGAGGCGCCACGCGCGCTGCTCCGCCCGGAAGCGGCCGCCGCGCTGAGCCGGGTGCAGGCCGGGCTGCGCACCAAGAACCTGGGGCTCAGGGTACTCGACGCGTACCGTCCGCTAAGGGCTTCGCGCGCGATGGTCGATTGGGCCGAGCGCACCGGGAATCGGTCGCTGATCGAGAAGGGCTATATCCCCGAGCGGACCCGGCACAACCTGGGCGCGTCGGTGGATGTGACGCTGGTGGATCTTGCGACGGGAACTGAGGTCATACCGACCACAACCTTCGACAACTTCACCGGCATGTCTGACACCAACGCCACGGCCGACGCGCTGCGCTACCGGAAGCTCC
>JBJMPB010000218.1:0-3037 GCA_045803455.1 Gemmatimonadales bacterium
AGAAGAAATCCGCCGACCCGTGGTGGCGTGCAGCAGCAGTGGCTGTCGGCGGCAAGCTAATTGCCGAGTGGTACGACCCCGAGGTCTTGGACCGGCGTGCTGAGTGGCAGCGACAAGCGGACAACCCGTTTTCACAACAAAGCATGCGTCTTAAGCGATTGGTTACCGCACTAGAGCACGGCGGCACCATCACGCTGACCGAGATCAAGTCGGGACGTGTCGTCGATCAGTGGGAGATTCCGGGAGACCGGAAGCGCGCATCGCGACGAGAGAACTTGTATCCATCATTGTCGTAACCGGCGAACAGATCAGGATGTTACAAGTGTAATCTGCTCCTGTGATGGGTGATGAAGCGGTCGGCCGGCGCTGGTTGGTGGTTCTCGCCCGGCTGCCGGCTGAGCCGGCACGGCACCGGATGGCATTGTGGCGCGAGCTGCGCCGGTCAGGTGCGGTTCCGTTGGGGCAGGCGACCTGGGCGTTGCCGGATCTGCCGGCGGTGCATCCGCTGCTGGACCGGGTGGCTGGTCTGGTCGACGCCGCCGCCGGAACCTTGCTGGTGCTGGCTGCGAACGGTTATGCCGTACGGGACGCCGCCCGCCTGGATCAGCTTTACGCCGAGGCCCGGGAGTTGGAGTGGTCGGAGTTCCACGCCGACTGCGGCAAGTATCTGGCCGAGCTGGATAAGGAAGAGCGAATCGGCAAGTACACACTGGCGGAGCTGGAGGAGGAGGAGCAGAGTCTGGACAGGCTCCGCCGCTGGTTTCGCGAGCTCCGCAGCCGCGACCTTCTCGGTGTGCCCGCCAGCATCGACTCCACGACCGATCTGAAGCTTTGCGAGGAGCGGTTCGAGATCTACGCCGAGCATGTTTATGCCGCCCTTAGCAGCCCCGATGCCTAGCTCGAGCCGGGCGACATATCCGCGTTGCCCGGCGCGGTGGAGGTAGTGATGTTCAAGCCGCAAGGTTGGTTGGATCGTGTCTTTGAGATCGGCATCGTCGCGAAGGGCGTGAATGGTGCGCTCGAGCTGCTCGGCGGGCTCCTGCTGCTGTTCGTTTCGCCTGCGTGGATCCACCACATCGCTGTATTACTTACTCGAGTGGAGCTGTCGGAGGATCCGCATGACTTCATCGCTACGCATCTGCTGCACACTACGAGCGGCCTGACTGGGAATGCGGTCCTGTTTGGCGCGGTCTATCTGTTGACGCACGGGGCGGTCAAGGTTGTGCTGGTGGTAGCGCTGCTACTCAACAAGCTGTGGGCCTATCCCTGGATGATCGTGGTCTTGTTACTGTTCATTGGCTATCAGCTGTACCGGATCATCCTGGCTCCGACAGCTGGGCTCATCGCGCTCACCATCTTCGATGTAGTGATTGTGCTGCTGACCTGGCGGGAGTACCGCGTGCAGCGCCGGATCAGAAACGATCAGGCCCGATCTACGCCAGCTCAGGCTGACGACGCCGCCGCGGCCGCACCAGCAGACCGATGACCCAGCGCGGACTCGCTAACACAGGGACCGTGGGCGAAACCCCCGTCTCGGTCCGCTGGTCGCCGTGGCGTGCGGTGGTCGGGTTCGGATTGGTCAGTTTGGCCGCCGACATGGTGTATGAGGGAGCTCGTTCGATTACCGGGCCGTTGCTCGGTTCGCTGGGTGCAACCGCGGTACTGGTGGGATTCATCACCGGCGCTGGGGAGGCGATGGCGCTGGTGCTGCGCGTTGTGTTCGGCCCGTTGGCCGACCGCAGCGGCCGCTATTGGACGCTGACCTTCGCCGGCTACGCGGTAACCGCGGTCTGCGTGCCCGCCTTGGCAATCACCCCGTTCCTCGCCGGTGCCGGGCTCGCGGTCGCCTGCCTCCTCATCTTGGCCGAGCGCGCCGGGAAAGCGGTCCGCAGTCCGGCCAAGACGGCATTGCTGGCGCAGGCAGCCGGTGCGGTCGGCCTTGGGCGGGGGTTCGCGGTACACAAGGCACTCGACCAAGCTGGTGCCGTCGCCGGACCGCTGCTGGTTGCCGCGGTCGTAGCCATCACCGGCACGCTCTGGCCGGCCATGGCGGTGCTGATCGTTCCCGGTGTCGCGGCCCTGCTTGTCTTGGCGTGGATCCGCCGCAGGATGCCCGACCCCGCCGTCTCCGAGAACGTCAGTGAGCCACCAGCCGCGACTACGGCCCGGAAGGTGCCGCGTCCACGGTGGCGTTGGCGGTCGGCCAGTTCCCTTCCTACCGCGTTCTGGCTCTTTGCTGCCGCCTGCGGGGTGGCCACTGCAGGACTGGTCACCTTCGGCGTCATCTCCTATCACCTGACTCGCGACCACGTTCTAGCCGTCGCGGCCGTTCCGCTCGTCTACGCCGCTGCCATGGCGGCCGCAGCGCTCGCCGCGTTGGTGAGCGGCTGGCTGTTCGACCGCCACGGAGGCCGTGTTCTCTTCACTGTCCCGATCCTTGTCGCTGTGGCCCCCGCGCTGGCGTTCACTGACTCAGCGGTGGTAGCGATCCTCGGCGTACTGATCTGGGGGGCAGCCGTTGGTGTCCAAGATTCCACCGTCAAGGCGCTGGTCGCCGACCTCGTCCCTACTACCAGACGCGCCACCGCCTACGGCGTCTTTGCCGCCATCCAAGGCGCCGCGGCCATCGCCGGCGGAACACTCGCCGGCGCACTTTATGATCGATCCTTACCCGCTCTGATCGCCACCATCGCCGCCATCCAACTGATATCGCTCGTCCTGCTGGCCGTCACGCTGCGCCGCGATCACGTCAGGTGAACATGCCGCACCCTCCAGCACATCCCGGCACGTTGCCGACCCGGGAAACCGCGTCGCCGAGGCTGGCTCTAACCGATGGAGCTTATGGAGGCCTGACCGCCGCAGGCGATGTGTTGGCCCACGCCAGTTGGGGCTTAGCCGCTGTGCCAATGGCGGCAGGCTTTCTTGTGACCGGTCGATCGCCTAGATGCCTCGGTTGGTCGCCCACCACCGCTGTCGCTGTGTTCTACCACCTGATACTGCGACGCTGGTTGTTGACCGTGGCATGGTCGTCCTCGAC
>JBJMPB010000281.1:0-5469 GCA_045803455.1 Gemmatimonadales bacterium
ATCTCCCGGCCGGGAGCCGCCACTCGGTAGGTCGACCCATCCCGTTCCAGGATGGTTCCCACCAGGGGCTCAGGGCTCACGCTTCTGCCGTTCCCGCTCACCGCTCACGCTTTTGCGGTTCCCGCTCACGGCTGTTCACCAGCTCTCCGGCGCCTGCGATATGGCTTCGTCCAGCGCGGCTTTGACATCGTACAACGAGAGATTCTCCAGTCGAGACTCGGCTTCCTCGGGCGTTCGTCCCCAGGCCAGGGTGTCAGTCTCGAGATGTCCCACCGGCCGGTCTCCGCCAGGCGACCAGCGAACGAACAGGAGAGCCGCGCCGTACATTCCTCGCACATCGGGTTCTTCATCCACGTAAATGGCCACGGAATAGGACTGGCCGTCGCTTCCGCCGAAAGCGGCCGCACGGTCGTGCTTTCGCATGTAACCACCCAGCGTGAACTCGCTCACCGGCCCGGCGTAGACTCCCGTACGAGATTTCCCAGGATGAAGGCGATATTGGCGGGCCGTTCCGCCAGCCGCCGCATGAGATAAGGATACCATTGAGTCCCGAAGGGGATATAGACCCGCATGTCGTACCCGGCCTGCTTGAGCCGCGCCTGGAGATCGCGACGCACGCCATACAGCATCTGGAACTCGTAGCGCTCCGGACCGATCTGCTCTCGTTGGGTAAACTGCCGGGCGTGCTGGATGATCTTCTCGTCGTGGGTAGCGATGCCGGGGTAATTCCCCTCCCGCAGCAGCCGCTCCATGAGCCTCAGGTAGTTCCGGTCTACGTCTTTTTTGTCGGGAAAAGCTACGGCCGGAGGCTCGAGGTAGGCGCCTTTGCAGAGTCTCACCCGCGCCTTGAGCCGGATGAGATCGGCGATGTCGCCTTCGGAGCGGCGGAGCGCCGACTGGATCACCACCCCGCAGTTCTCCCCATAGCTCTCGAACAGTCGCTGGGTAAAAAAGTCCAGCGTCTTCTGGGTGTACTCCGAGCTCTCCATGTCCAGCCGAACAAAGCCTCGGAGCGATCTGGCCTTGTCCAGGATCCGGGTCATGTTCGCGTGACAGAGGTTCTCGTCGATGTCGATGCCCATCTGGGTCAGCTTGACCGAGACGTTGACCTCTCGGCCAGCCTGAGCCAGCCGGTCGAGCATCTGCAGATACTGATCGCGCGCTGCCACCGCTTCCGACTCCACCGTGACGCTCTCGCCCAGGAGATCGAGCGACGCCGTGATTCCGCGCTGGGCTAATTCTCCCGCAGCGGCGACGGCTTGATCGATGGTTTCTCCTGCGACGAAACGGGAGGCGAATTTCCGGGCGAGCCGATTGCGTCGGACGAAATCAAAGACTTTCCGCTGCTCCGATAACCAGAGCAGACTCTGTCGCATGATCAGGCTGGAACCCCCTGTTCGGGTGACCGGGCAAGGCACCCGAAGCTAGCCCGACCTGGCGGCGGAACAAGTGGGTCTTGCGTGCGGACGAAGGGACGTATGGCCGCAGATAACGCAGTTGAACAAATGCATGTCTTCACCGTGTTTGTCGGTGACCACCAGCCGACATCTGCGTTCATCTGCGATTATCTGCGGCAAATTGTTCAGCTTGTGACCGCTATCACGGGTTTACTCGTCGAACCTGGTATTGTCATCGAAGGCTCATTTCACGTTTCATCTTCAGGCGGAACAATGGCAACTCGGCAGCGGTCATCGCAGGCACGGCAGCGGCGGTGGGGGCGGGTGGAGAAGAAGGTGATCAAGCGCATGCGCAAGGTCGCCGTTCCGGCACCTGAGATCGTGAGCGATCCGGTCGAGTCCGCTCAGGCCGCCGGCTTACGCTATGTGAGCGACACTCAGCCGGGGATCCGCCGGAAGCGGGCCGGCAAGGGATTCGTGTACGTAGCGACGGATGGGAAGACCATTCGGGATGCCAAGGAGCTGTCCCGGATACGCTCGCTGGCCATTCCACCGGCATACACCGACGTGTGGATCTGCCCCAGCCCTAACGGACACATTCAGGCCACCGGGCGGGACGCGCGGGGGCGGAAGCAATACCGCTATCATCCCAAGTGGCGGGAGGTCCGGGACGAGACCAAGTTCGGCCGAATGCTGGGCTTCAGTCAGGCGCTGCCGAAGATTCGGGCGCGGCTCGAGCGTGACCTCAGCCTCCCGGGGCTTCCCCGCGAAAAGGTTCTCGCTACGGTGGTCCGGCTGCTCGAGTGCACCTGCATCAGGGTGGGCAACGACGAGTACGCCAAATCCAACCGGTCCTACGGGCTCACCACTCTACAGGATCGCCACGTCGAGATCTCCGGCTCCAAGCTTCGGTTCGAATTCCGCGGCAAGAGCGGGAAGACGCACAAGGTCGACCTCAATGACCGGCGTTTGGCCCGGATCGTGGAGCGTTGCCAGGACCTGCCGGGAGAAGACCTGTTTCAATACCTGGATGATGACGAGGTCCGGCAGACCATCGGATCCGGAGATGTCAATGAGTATATCCGGGACATCTCGGGCCAGGAGTTCACGGCCAAGGACTTCAGGACCTGGGCCGGCACCCTTCTCGCCATCGAGGCGCTGACGAAGATGGGCCCCTTCTCCACTCAGCGAAACGCAAAATCCAACGTCCTCAAGGCGATTGATAAGGTCGCCGAGCAGCTGAACAACACCCGCTCGGTGTGCCGGAAGTATTACGTGCACCCGGCCGTCCTGGAGTCCTACATGGAGGGCAACCTGCTGGAGCATCTGGGCAACGGCAGCAAGCAGGGCGCCAAGGACGATCTTGCGGCCGACGAGGTAGCGGTGGTCCGCCTGCTCCAGCGGCATCTCGGGAACAACTCCAACGGCAATGGGAAGAAGTGAGGAACGTGGGGAACGTGGGGAACGTGGGGAACGGGATGACCGTGAGGAACGTGAGGACCGTTCTTCGTTCCGCCCTTCCGTCGTTCCTCACGTACCCCACGTTCCTCACGTTAACTGCCTGTTCCGCCTCGGCCGACAAAGCAGACGTGAAGCCGGACTGGAGCCGGGTCCCCGTCGCGGTCGAGTTGCGGTTGGCCCAGGGTGCTTCAGGTCCCGAGCTGGTTGCGCAAACGGTGTACGGTCAGGATCGAACAGTATATCTCCAGCCTAATGCACAGATCTCCAACGCGGACATTGCCCGGGTCGAGGCGGTAAAGACGAGGATCGGGAAGGGGCTGATCCTGCAGGTCTGGTATACCAAATCGGGGGCCCGGCAGATCGCTGAGTTGACCAGGCAGCATATCGGCGACAGCCTCGCCGTTCTGATCAACTCGGTTGTCGTAGCCATCCCCGCCATTCAAGAGCCGATCGATCCCGGCACCCAGACCTCGAGCGACATCGGGGTTCCCCTGGAGCCCAAGGAAGCCAACCAGCTGGCCGCGGCCGTGTCGAAGACCTGGCCGGCGGGCGGAAACGCGGTAAGACGGTAGGGCGGTAAGACTAGGACGGTCGGCGGAAGACAGACATTCCCCACGTTCCGTCGTTCCCACGTTCCGTCGTTCCCACGTTCCGCCGTTCCTCACGTTCCTCACGTTCCTCACGTTCCGTCGTTCCGCCTGTGTGACCCTCGCGCTCTTCCGGCGTCTCCTCATGTGATCCCGACTGGCGCGGCCCCTCCTCGATCCTTCCTGAAATCGTTCGTTCCCCGCCAGCGGGTTCTCATGCCGTGGGACATGTCGTCCATGCCCGAAACGTTCGTGGAATCAATGCCGTCGTTTAAGGTAGGTCCTATGGCGATTCCGCTGATCCCCGGTCGCCAGCGGCTGGCGTGGACCCTGGTGCTGGCGGGGTGGACGCTGGTCGGCCTCGGGTATTTCGCATCGCTCAGATACGGCGTGGCTCCGGCCCCAATCGGGACCGATATCCAGTTGCTCGTATATGCGGTCGGCACGTCCTGGATCTGGGCCGCGCTGACCGCGCCTGTGCTCCAGGTAACCGGCAATGCCGGCTTCAGCGGACGGCACGGCTTGGACAGCAGTGGCATCTACCTTCTGGCGGCTGCCGGCTTCTTTCTGGCTTCCGGCACTCTCGAGTGGGCGCTCGGCCGGGCAACCGGAATGATCGCGCCGAGCCAGTTCTGGACTACCCTCTTTACCGAATGCGTGGGAACTCGCCTGCTCGCCTTTCTCTCGATCGTCAGCCTGGGCTGGGCCGCGCGCTACTTTGCGCTCTACCGCACCCGACATCTGGACGCCTCGGAGCTGGAGGCGCGGCTGGTCCGGACCCACCTGCAGGTGCTCAAGATGCAGCTGCAGCCGCATTTCCTCTTCAACACGCTAAACGCCATCGCCGAGCTGGTGCACACCGATCCGGAAGCCGCCGACCAGATGATCACTCGGCTGGGACGGCTGCTGCGGCTGTCGCTGGATCATGCGAGCCATCAGGTAGTGCCACTGCGCCAGGAGGTCGACTTCCTTCGGGTGTACGCCGAGATCGAGCAAGTGCGTTTTCAGGATCGGCTGCAGGTGGTGTGGGACCTGGCGCCGGAGACGCTCGATGGTGCGGTGCCCACGCTCCTCTTGCAGCCGGTTCTGGAGAACGCCATTCGGCACGGCGTGACGCCGATGGCCGGACTGGGGCGCATCGTGATCGCGTCGCGTTGTATGGGTGAAGATCTGGTGTTGGAGATAGGAGATAACGGACAGGGTCTCCCGCCCGGTGGAGTGCCTCGCGAGGGCGTGGGACTGCGAAACGTGCGGGAGCGGCTGGGACAGCTGTATGGCCGACGGGCTCAGTTCAGCCTGACCCCGGCGCTGGGGGGCGGAACGGTCGCTCGGCTGCGGCTGCCGTTCATCCACTGCGACGTGCCGCACACCCCCGTGCCGCTCAGCCGGAGCCCCATGGAGGAACTGTTACGATGACTCTGCGCGTGGTAGTGGCCGACGACGAGCCGATGGGGCGGCAGCGCCTGGTCCGCCTTCTGCAAGCCGAGCCGGAGACCGAGATTCTGGCAGCCTGCGCGGACGGGGAGGAGGCAGTGGAGGCAATCAGGGAGCACGCCCCCGACGTTGTCCTGCTCGATATCCAGATGCCCAATCTCGACGGCTTCGAGGTGGTAGCTGCATTGGGAGAGGCCCAACAGCCGGCGGTCATCTTCGTGACCGCGCACGACCAGTACGCGGTCCGAGCGTTCGATATCCACGCCTTCGACTACCTGCTGAAGCCGGTGGATCAGGAGCGCTTGCGCGATGCCCTGGGGCGGGCAATGTCCTCGGAAGGCAGGCCGCCCCAGGTGAACACGACCCGCCGCGTTCTCATGCTGCTGGAGGAGCTGAGCGCGCGGGAACGGGGCCGCGGGCGCGACCGGCTGGTGGTCCGCACGCCGGAGCGGGCGTTCTTCCTCCGAACCGACACCGTGGACTGGGTCGAAGCCGCAGGAAAGTTCGTTCATCTGCACGTGGGTCGCACGGTTCACGCGCTGCGGGAAAGCATGGCGGAACTGGAGCAGGAGCTCGATTCCGTCCGGTTC
>JBJMPB010000285.1:0-2811 GCA_045803455.1 Gemmatimonadales bacterium
TGCAGTCGGCGCAGTGCGTGCGTGATGGACATCGCAGATCAGGGCCTTTGAAGGGAACGAGTGGGGAAAGCGGTCGGAGCAGCCCCCCATGGGGGTGGTTGGCTGCTCCGACCTGGTCGAGCTTGGCGTCCTGGTCACCCAGCACCCTGGGTAACTCTTCAACTGTCGAACCCGCGCCGGAAATCAGCGGGCTCCGTCACAGCAGGCGCTGGGGCATTTCGGGTTCTGTGGTTAGGCGCCCAGGATGGCCAGGATCCGGTTCAGCAATCCGGTGATTCCGCCGAGCGGGTTCCCCGGTCCGTCGAGCAGCCCTGCCACTGCGCACAGCAGGTTGCCGAGCAAGTTGCCCGGGCCTGGCACGGCCGTGATGTTCAGAGCCACCACGTCGAGGTGCACCACAAGCCCGAGGAGGTCGAGGTCCAACGGGCCGAGCACCAGATCCAAGATCTCGCAGGACGCGGTCGCAGCCGTAGCAGCGGTATCCACCGGGACAGCTACCGGGGTAGCGTCGATGGGTGTGCCACCGAGCGTGCCAGTGAGAGTGCCGACGGCGGTGAGCGCGCCGTCCACCACAGCGAAACGCGATATGGCGAGACTGCCAACGAAAGGCACTCCAGCATCCGTAGCACCCGTGACGGCGGTGGTGACAGGAGTGGCTGGCTTCGGAGCGGCCTCCGCCTTGGTTGAGGTGCCAAGGCCGATGGCGAGGATCATTGTCGCCAGGGCTAACAGCAGCGCTAGCGTCCGGTGGCCTGTGCTTCGCTTGATTGCTGGTGTCGTCATTGACGGCACCTTCCTTTCGAGACTGCGCCCTCGCCCAATCAAAGAGGCGAGGCTAGATAGCCGCTCTGGCTTCCACGGTTGGAGACGCCGCGGCACCGCAGTGATGACGTGAGTTCGCCAAAGTCATCCAATTTGAAGCTCTGGCAGTCTGAGCGCTTGGGCCACGTCAACGTCTAGGTTCAGCCGATAATGCGGGTTCGCGTCATCCGGCTGGGTTGAAGTCGTCTACGGTATGGCCGGGTCTGTCAGTCATCCCTCAGATCGCTGATGGCCTGCGCGCAGTTCTTCGCCAATAGCCTGCAAATCACGTGAATCATCGGGGTGAATAATGGAGTGCGTTCCCCTCGTGACTCTGCCCAGGCCTGCCCTCGAGCGTTTGAACCGTCGGGGAGTAGGTCGGCCCACTCGTGACGGGCCTAGCCTGCGTCTAGCGGAGATCCAGACGTGATCGGGCCCGTGCTGAGTCCGACCCCGCGTATGGTGCGCTTGTGGGCACCGAGTCGGGCGGTTCCCGGCCCGACTCCTCCGAGCAGCCGGATCTGACGGCGATGATCCCGATGGTCCGGCGGATCGTCTACGCGCGGGTGGGCAACTCCCCCATGGCCGAGGACCTGGTCCAGGAGACGTTGGTGAGGGTGCTCAGCGCCGCCCATCGTGTCGAAGAGGGTCTGATCGAGCCATACGCGATCGTCACTGCCCGCAACCTCATCGCGTCGATGTGGAAGCAGCAGGACCTCCAGCATCGCAACCAGCACCGGGTGGTCGACCTGCTGCCCATCAAGGCACCGGACGAGGATCTGCTCAGGCGCGAGGAGCGGGACGCCGTCCGAGCTGCTCTGCAGAGGCTTTCGGATCGCGACCGTCACACCCTCCTGGCGCATGAGGTCTCGGGACAGGACACGCGGTCCTTGGGCCTGGAGCTGGGCATGAGCGCGGGCGCGGTGGCCGCGCAGCTGAACCGTAGTCGGGCCCGCTTGCGGGTGGAGTACCTGCTGGCACTCGAGGACGCCGAGCCGCCGACGGAGCGGTGCCGTCCGGTGCTGATCGCGCTGTCGCTGGGCGACCGCCGGAGGCAGCGCGAGGTCGACGCTGCTCGTCACCTCCTGGAGTGCGACTTCTGCGCGGCCCTCAGCCAGCCACTACTGCAGCGTGCACAAGGTGCGGACACTGAGACACGCGTTCCGATCAACGGGGACCCTGACATCGTGGTGGCGCGCAAGACGGTGCGCGAGCTCGCGTCGCGCCTCACCTTCTCCGCCACCGACCTCACCGTGATCGCTACCGCGGTCTCGGAGATCGCTCGCAACATCGTCCGGTTCGCCGGCCGCGGCGAGATCACTGTCGAACTGCTCGACCAACCCCGGCCGGGGGTTCGGGTGGTCGCTCGGGACGCCGGCCCGGGGATCGCGGACATCGAGCGCGCCCTGACCGACGGCTACAGCACGTACCGGGGCCTGGGCCTAGGCCTGCCGGGCGCCCGCCGGCTGATGGATGAGTTCTCGGTCGTGTCGGAAGTCAATCGCGGAACCACGGTCACCATGACGAAGTGGCAGACGGAAGGAAGATCATGACGAAGAGCTCGCCGGTCGGCACCGGGGCTGAGTTTCCGACACTGGATCGGGAGGACGAGGAGCAGCTGCTGCCCCAGCTGGTCGCTCATCTGCGGGAGCACCGGAGCCGGTTACGGGACGAGTGGGCCAGCCGGATCCAGGACTCGCACCTGCTGAACGCGATGACCCAACAGGAGATGGTCGCGGAGACCACGTCGGTGTACGACAACTACGTCGAGGTCCTCGAGACCGGCAGCGTCGAAGCCCTGCAGCACTATGCCCGGGACCTGTCCGAACGGATCATCCCCCGCGGGGTGGAGACGCACGAGGTGGTCGGCATCGTGCTGCTGCTGCGGGACGTGCTCGCCCGCTCGCTGTTCGAGAAGTACCAGGGCGACTTCTCGATGCTGAACCGGGTCCTCGATGCCTACGAGCCGGCGGCGAACCGGATCGCCAACACGGTCGCGGTCAGCTTCGT
>JBJMPB010000344.1:0-4848 GCA_045803455.1 Gemmatimonadales bacterium
GAAAAGAATAAGGAAGTCTTCAACAGCGAGACCCCGCCGGGTAGACCCCAGAGATAGCCGCGTTTCCAGCCGAAAAGAAAGGAGCCCCGGGATCGTACTGCTTGGCCGCGATCCCGGAGCCTAGGTAGGGAAGGACATCAACGACGGCTGATAGCTGATGCCGCCGCCACAGGTTTAGACGCCCAAGTCCCCTGAAAGGTTTCACCCCAGCTCCCCCACAAATTGCGCCAACCGTCTCGAGACCTCATCCGGGCGCTCCAGCGGCGACAGATGGCCAGCTCCTCGAATGACGGCGAGCTGAGCGCCTGGAATGGCCCGGGCCATGGCTTCGGCTTGTTCCGGAGGGGTGACGGTATCCGCCTCTCCCACCACGACCAGGGTAGGTATATCGCCGAGGGTGGGGAGTAGAGACTCACTATCCGGCCGGTCCCGCATCGCCGCCAGCGCACCGACGATTCCGGCGACCGGGGTGCGGAGAATCATCTGGCGAACGCGCTCCACAATCTCAGGCTGTTCAGTCAGTGTTGAAGCTGCAAGGAGTTTTGGCAACATCGTTTCCGCTATAGCTGCGGGGCCGCCATCGCGGGCGTTGGCAGCGGCGGTGTCGCGTGCCCGGCGAGCCTCAGCGTTGTCCGCTCCCGCCCGGGTATCCACGAGCACCAACCCTCGAACCCGCGAACGCCAGTGACGCAGGAATTCGAAGGCGATGTATCCGCCCATCGATAACCCGCAGAGGACCACGTTCTCGATGTCCAGCGCGTCGAGAAGACCAGCCAGATCCGCGGCGTAGATGTTCATGCTGTAGCCGAGGTCCGGAGCGTCGGATTGTCCCATGCCCCGGAGGTCCGGGGCAATACGACGGCAGCCTTCCAGCGAGTCGACTTGCGCTCGCCACATCGTACGGTCGAGTGGAAATCCGTGCACGAAGAGCACAGCGGGACCATGACCCTGGACCTCCACTGCCAGGTTGACGCCGTGCACCATCAGACGCTGAGTGCTATCGCTGGGGTCGCGGGGGGCGTGCATATAGCTGGTGAATTCGGGGGGCACCGGGATCGGCCTGCCTTCCCGATCAATGCAGACGAACACGAACTCGGCGCTAGCAATGAGAGTTTCGTCTCGGACTCGGCGGGCTGTCTGCCGCATGGTGAAGCTGGTCCGGCCGTGATGGGTCAGTGCCTGCTGGAAGCGCAGGACATCCCCGGGGAACGCCGCGGCCCGATAATCTATCACTGTCTTCCGCAGCGCCGGCCAAGCCGCCGCTCGGGTGAACACATCCATCCCTGGTCCCCGATGCAGCATGTCCCAGCGGGCCCGCTCGAACAGGCTCAGAAAGGAGGCCTGATTCAGATGGCCGAAGGCATCGCATTCGTCGGGATAGACGACCAGGTCGATCTCGGGTAGCGGCACCTGTCAAAGATGGGACGGAGAAGAGAGGCGGGAAAGGCGGGGGCCGGTCAGCACATGGTATCTTAGATGAACTGCGATGCTCGTGGTTCACGGGCTCATCTCTTGCCTCTGACATGTAACGCAACTATGAAGCCACCTACCGACTACATCCGCCACGCCGCCCGGCTCGCACGCAAGCTCCAGATGGACAGCGCAATGGGAGGCACCCCGCAGCCCGACGCCGAGTTCTACAAAGCACTTTCCAAGGCGTTCGATGAGATTGCCGCAGGCCTCGAAATGGTGGCTCGCCCGGATTGAGTGCGGTTGCGCCGGGTTCAGCCCCCAGCCACCTTTCGGCGTGAACGTCCAGGCCGATCCTCAATTTCAAGCGCAGGAAGTCCGGCTGATCCAGAGCCAGGCCGAGCTGGATCGGCTGTTGCAGCAACTCAGCCAGGAGCCCCTCCTGGCCGTGGACACCGAAGCCGCGAGCTTTCATCGATTCCGCGACCGGGTCTATCTCCTTCAGCTCTCATCCCGCCATGAGACGGCCATAGTCGATCCCTTGGCGGTATCGAACCTGGACTCGTTCAGTGCGGTTCTGGCCGATCCTGCCATCGAGATTGTTTTTCACGACGCCGATTACGACCTCAGACTGCTGAGCCAGGAGTACGGCTTTCGCGCCACCAATCTGTTCGATACCCGCATTGCCGCGCAGCTGCTGAACGAGCCTGGGGTAGGACTCGCTGCATTGCTGGAGAAGTATCTCGGTGTGCGGCTGGACAAGCGGTACCAGCGAGCTGACTGGTCCGCTCGGCCCCTTACCCGCGAAATGCTGGACTACGCGGCGTCGGATACCCGGCATCTTCCGGTGCTGCGCGACCTCCTCCGATCCCAGCTCAGCGAGCGAGGCCGGCTCGACTGGGCCGAGGAAGAGTTTGCTTTACTGAGTAGCAACCCACGAACCGTGGCGGAGCCTGATGAGCCAGGCTACCTCCGGCTCAAAGGAGCCAAAGCACTCAAAGCGAGGGCATTGGCTGTCTTGCGCGAGCTGCACCAGTGGCGGGAGAGCGAGGCCCGGCAGAACGACCGGGCCGCCTTTCGGATTCTGAACAATGAGCCGATGCTGCTGATGGCCAAGTCGCCCCCGCATGATCTGGCAGAGCTGAAGGCGATCAGGGGAATTGGGGCGGACCAGGCGGAACGCCGGGGGCGGGAGATCTTGGCCGCGGTTCAGAGAGGCCTCAGTCTTCCCGAAGCGGAACTGCCTCGGCTGGAGCGGCCGCGGCGTCCGCCCACGGATACGGCATTCGAGGCACGGATGGAGCGTCTGAAGAACGCCCGGAACACGCTTGCCGCGAGTTACGACCTGCCACCTGGGATCCTGTGTCCCAATGGGACGCTGGAGGCAATTGCCCGGCTAAATCCCACCACCGTCGAGCAAATGTCGCAAATCGGGGAGTTGCGGCGCTGGCAGTTGAAAGAATTGGGGAGCCGCCTGCTCACGGCTCTGAAGCAGCCTGCGGCCTAAGGAGGAAGATCAGGGAAGTTAGATCAAAACCCGAGGAAAGTTCGGACCCGAGGGTCCATTTTTTCCGGTGTCCAGTAGGGCTCCCAGACCAGTTGCACGTCGACCGACCGAACCCCCTCCATATCTCCCACCACGCGTTTTACGTCGGCGATGATCTCCGCGCCGGCAGGGCAGCCGGGTGAGGTGAGGGTCATTTCAATACGTACATCCCCCGACTCATCGATTTCCACGTCATACACGAGACCGATGTCGATGATGTTGAGGTTGAGCTCCGGATCCTTGACTGCCCGGATGGCCTTTCGGATGGCTTCGACGGTCGGCATAAGGGAAAGATAACAGCGAAGTTCAGCACTGCGCGACGAGCTCTTGCTGGCAGCCGTGAGGAACCAGGCGGATAGCGGCATCCGACAGTTCCACCCGAACGGCGCGTAATTGGTGCATGGAGTCATGCACCCTCGGGTCGAAAGTCCGGTTGGTCAGGAAAACCAGAAACAGATCCCGTGCAGGATCGATCCAGAGCTCGGTCCCGGTAAAGCCGGTATGCCCATAGGCCGCGTCGCTGATCAATGTTCCGAATAGACTGGGCTGGTCGAGGTTCTGCTCCGGGGTGTCCCATCCCAGCAAGCGCGGGCCGCTGTTTGGGCTCCGGGTCAGGAAGCGGCGAACGGTGGCAGCGCTGACCCACTGTCCTTTGGGACCGCTGCCCAAGCGCAGCCACACCTGGGCATATCGGGCCAGGTCCAGTCCGGTCGAGAAAATTCCCGCGTGGCCTGCGGCTCCTCCGAGGATCGCCGCGTTCGGGTCGTTGACCTGACCCTGCACCGGTTGGCCCCGCCACACTGCACTCGGCATGGTGCGGCGTCGGAGCACTGCCGAGGGGTGATAGGTCGTCTGCTGCAGGTCCAGGGGCTCGAACACCTCCCGGCCTACGAAGCGATCCAGGGACATGCCGGACACCGCCTCCACCAAAAGCCCCAGGAAGATCGCGTTGAGGTCGCTGTAGACCGGGAGATCGCCGGGTCGACGGACGGGCCGTTCGCTGTACAAGAGATCGATGGCTTGCGCGCGAGAACGCGCTTGCTTGAAGAGGGGGGCATAGCTCCGGAGTCCGCTGGTGTGGTCCAGGAGCATCCGCACGGTTACCTGATCCTTCAGGCTTCCGGCAAAACGAGGAAGGTACCGGCCCACCGGAGCATCGAGATTGACATGGCCCGCGTCAACCAGCCGCATGACGGCACTGGCGGTGCCCATCACCTTGGAAATCGACGCGATGTCCCAAAGAGTGGAGTCCGGAGATGGGACTGGCGACTTGGGGCTCCAAGTAAAGTGCCCGTATCCACGCGCGTAGATGATCGAGTCGCTCCGCCCGATGACCACCACGGCGCCGGGGTAGACACCAGCCTGGATCCCTTGTTTCGCCGCCTCGTCGATCTCGGCGAACGACTGGGCCTGGATCGATTCTGCCATCGTTGAGAGCAGGACCGACGCCAGAAAGGCGACACTGCCCCTCATGGAGACCCCCCGCTGTCGCGCACCGGGCCGGGCGGAAGTTGGTAGAGCACCTGCACCGTGCGGCGATCTCTATCCGACAAATTCCCGGTTTGGGTGGCCGGAAACATCACGTCATTGGTGTCAGGAGAATGGGGGAGTCCAATGGCATGACCGACCTCATGCACCGCAACAGTGAGGAGGGCCGGATCGGGCAGGGGAATTCCGGTGTTGGTACGGAGAGCCAGCAGGATGGCAGCCTTCCGAACCCGGCCGGCCTGGTCCCAGGTCAGATCCGTCTGGCCGGCCCGATCGAAGTCGAAGTGATCGATCCAGTGAACCAGGATATCGGCGGCGATCGTATCTGCCGTGGGAGCAAACAGGACCCCGGCTCCCGCACCTTCCCACTTGTCCATGGCCTCACGGACATACCCGGCCATGCG
>JBJMPB010000355.1:0-2643 GCA_045803455.1 Gemmatimonadales bacterium
CGGCCTCTCCTACGCCAATCATTCGCGAGTATTCGCGTACTGGATGAGGCCTATTGCGGAGCGGGTTTTACGGAATAGGCGGTGCGGCATTCCATAGTCCGCCGCGAATACAGTGCGAAATCGTCAGATCGCATTCCATACTAGGCCTTCTGCGAACTACGCAGATCGTGCGTGCTGTGAGGCATGACCTTTCGGCGGTCAGATCTGGTCTGCTAAAATTCCAAGTTGCGCCTTTCCTCGATTGGCTTTCGAGCCAAACCCAAAGCTAGATCTGCCCTGGACCGACTGTCGCAGGGCATTCGGCAGAGGCGGGGGAGGGCAAAGTAGATTCTGAAGGGGCAACGATGAACCGAGAACAACAAGCCGCGCGGATCCAGAAGATCGTCAACACCATCGCCGGGCGAGCGGTCACCGTGCCGCCTGAGATCCGTCCGGCCTACATCCGGGAGGAGGGTGCCAAGGTGCGGGAGGCCTTCCGCCAGACCTATGGGGCTGATGCACGACTGGCCGGGTACGCCATGGAGTTCGTCGATGCCATGGCCGGGTGGATCGAGGCTCGTATTCACGCACTGGAGACAGTGGCAGCCGGCAAGACCGAGGCGGATGTGGGCCGTCCGGAGTTAGAGTCTTGAACCGGGAACGCACCATCATGGACAACTGGTATCCGGTCAGGCTGGCCCCGCGTGACGGAACCCCTGTGATCCTCTGGATAGAAGACCAAGAGGCGCCGCCGGCCTATCCGGTGACGGTCGGCGCCTGGGAACATGACGACATCACAGGGCGGAGCCACTGGCGCGTCTTCGGGGCTCGTTACGGCACGCACACCTACTTCGATCGTCACATCGTCGGCTGGCGGCCGCTGCCGCGCGTTTTGCAGAGATAGGGCTTGCCCCTCAAGCTGGTGCAGAAACCACGAGTTTTGCACCAAGCGGCACGATCATGAATTTCAGCGGCTTAGCAGGTGCGAAGGTCCTGTGCGTAATGCCCCTCCAGACTGCTGGAAGAGCGACCACGTTCCGGATGGGCAAGATTGATGGAACGCGACTTGTCCGTTGCTCTATACTTGAAGATCGAGGCGACAGCACATGCAGGAACAGACGCCATCCCAAGAGCAAGACCCGCGGCTCCTCGTGGTCCTTGGCACGCTTCTGGGCTTTGCGTCGATCTCAACCGATCTCTACCTGCCGGCGCTGCCACGCATGGCCGAGGCGCTGGGGGCCGAGCAGAGTGCGCTTGAGCTGACCGTCTCGGGCTATCTCGTGGGCTTCAGTGCGGGCCAGCTCCTCTGGGGACCGATCAGCGACCGCTACGGTCGGCGCAGCCCGGTGGCGGTGGGGCTCGTCATCTTCGTGCTGGGCGCTGCGGGTTGTGCGCTCTCGACCACCGCAGGTCAGCTCATCCTCTGGCGTGTGGTGCAGGCTCTCGGCGCGAGCGCGGGCGTCGTGCTGGCCCGCGCTATGGTGCGCGACCTCTACAGCCGAGACCGCGCCGCGCGCGTTCTCTCCACGCTGATGACGGTGATGGCGGTGGCTCCGCTCGTGGGCCCGACCGTGGGCGGCCAAATCCTGCGAGTCGCGGACTGGCCGGCGATCTTCTGGACGCTCGTTGCCATCGGGCTCGCCACCCTCTTGGCGCTCACCACGATCCCCGAGACGCTGCCCCGGGACCGGCGCACGGCCGAGCCCATGGGTCAGGCACTGGCGGGCTATGGAGAGCTCCTCGGCAACCACCGCCTCATGGGCTATGCGGCGGCGGGCGGGTTTTACTTCGTGGGCGTTTTCGCCTACGTGGCCGGCACCCCCTTCGCCTTCATCAGCTACCACGGTCTCAGCCCACAGCTCTACGGCCTCATCTTCGCCGCCGGGATCGTGGGGCCCATGGTCACGAACCTCGTCAACTCGCGGCTGGTGATGCGGGTGGGCAGCGACTGGATGTTGTGGGTCGGCTCTCTCGGAGCAGCGGCGAGCGGCCTTCTCGTGGCGCTCGTGGCGAGGACAGGCCTGGGCGGGATCGGGGGTCTGGCCGGGGCCCTCTTCCTGTTCGTCGCCATGAACGGCTTTATCAACGCCAACATGGTCTCAGGCGCGCTGGCGAGCGTGCTAGGGCGCGTCGGCGCGGCGTCTGCCCTAGTGGGAGCGATCCAGTACGGCGGTGGCGTCCTGGGGTCGGCGCTCGTTGGTGCCTTCGCCGATGGCACTCCGTGGCCGCTGGGCTGGGTCGTGGCTCTGTCCGGCCTTGGCACCTTGGCGAGCGCTCTCTTGGCCCTCCGATCGCGTCACTCATGACAGTGCCGACCTTGGTGCAGAAATCTTGAATTTTGCACATAGGTCGGGTGCAGCCTCCCGCCTCGGTTTATTCGACCGTTCCAATAGCGCGGATGTCGGGTGAGATTCTCGCGCCGTACGACGAGAGCGCCTGGGTTCAGTTCGGCAAGCTCGTTCGGGAGTACCGCAACAGCCATCGGGTGGAGGCGCGGATCGCCCCCGTCGGCGTCGAAGTGAGACACCCGCAACGGATCCTCAATGCTGCGCTGGAGTTAGACGCCTGAGTTTTTAGACGGCCTGGGCCAATCGCTGAAGCGCGCGGCGCTGGGTCGACGGTTGGCACGGTGAGTTCCTCTGGGAGGACCTTATGCTCTTCGTT
>JBJMPB010000360.1:0-3376 GCA_045803455.1 Gemmatimonadales bacterium
CAGCCACTCCGCCTTTTGCCGGTCGACCCGGCCGACCGGGCTCAAGCCCCACACGACGAAGTCTCGAACCGTGGCGATCAGGTACGACCGCCACTCCCGATCCGCCCTCTCGATCACCGCATCTAGCGCGATCAGAACCTCCACCTCCTCCCGCGTAGTGATGCGAGCGGGGAGAATGTCGCGCTTGAGGCGCCGGAGGTCGCCAAAGCGTATCCGCTTGCTCTGACTGGCCGCGCTGGCGAAGTCGCGAAGCGTGCTGCTCATATCCTCGCCCTCCGTGTCGTGATGCGGTCGATAGGCACGCGCGCAGCCCAACCGAGCTCGCGCCGTTTCGGCTCGAACGGATGCTGGCTGCCAGCGTGTTGAAGAGGCGTGAAGGGTCTCACGCGAGTGCGTTTTCGGTCAACGGGAATTGAACGGGACCCCGGCCTGTCTGCGCCCGCTGTGCGCTCCAAGCCACAGGTTGCTCAGACGCCCTGTCCCAGGGTTATTGCTTGGGCCTCGTGGTGCCGGTCGTCTGATCTTCCCGCAGCGGGTAGGCCGGATTAGCGGGCGGAGTCCGGTCGGTAGGGTTCGCGGCCCCGCTCGGTGAGCCGGTCACGGCCGTGCGCGAGGCGTCCTGCGTCGGGCTATCCGGAGAGGTTAAGCCCGACCACACCAGCATTCCAACCAGATAGATGACCACCAGAAACAAGCCTCCAATCAGCACCATAAGAACGGGCCGACCTTTCTGGCCTTGGCGGGCGGTCTGGTCTTGAACGATTCTGGCCATGTAGCCTCAAAACGGCAACGCCTGGCTAACGACGCAGTTGCGGAGGGACGCAGCCTGAAGCGGCGACGGCTCCGGGAGCTACCGGCGGAGCCGCCACCGTCCACTGGGGCTGTTGCGTCCAAGAGAGGTAAGCCCCAGCCTTCCCAGGCTGACTCCGCGCCGACCGGGCGTCAACCCGGTGGGGTTAGCTCGCCCGCCGCCACGGCCACCACGAGCGGCGCACTGGTTTGCTCGGCGGCGGCAGGCCTTCCAGCTGCTCACACGCCTTCTGCAGCTCCTGACTTACCGAAGCACGCACCTGCCACTTGGCGAAGTCGGCCTGTCTCTTGCTCTGATAGCCCTGCCACACGCCGGCGCACAGCGAAAGCAGAGCTACAACGGCAGCGGCCCGTGCGGCTTTAGCAGCGGCCCCGGTCGCCGCGATCATCGCCTGGGCATCACGTTCCTCGTGCCAAGAGAGCCACTGTCGGACGAAGCTAAGTGGAGCGCTCAGCATCAACGGACCGTTATGCTCCAGACTTTCAAGGCGAGAGGGTGCCAGGGGGATCTCTACGAGGTTGGCTGGGCCTCTATCGGGGAGGTTGAACAGCACTTCCCTCATGTACGGCACACCAGCGGCTTCAAGGTCCTCGTATACGTTGCGTCTTTCATTTTCTCCTGGGTCAGCCAGCTTCCCACCGACCCATCGGGCCGTTTCGTACGGGAACCTCGCGGATCTGCGCCGTGCGCGGCGAGTGACAGCATCCCAAGCGGGTTTGAGCAGCATGGCCCTTCCTTTAGGAAACGAGGAGCAGCGGACAGGGCAGTCAGAAGGGTGCGCTCATTCGATCCGCTCACCCCTGCTCATCATCTTTGCAATTGAGTAGCGCTGCTTCGCGGCGTTTCGCAGCGCGCCAACAATATCGAGCAGCAGGAGACAGATCAGGAGCAGCAGCCATTCGGTGAGCGACGCGTTGCTGAGCCGGTCCAAGGCTAAGGCGATGCGGTCCCAGGCTGCGTGGAAGAGCTGTTCCACCGGACCTACCCTGCCCGCCGGAACGGCCACCACGAGCGGCGGGCCGCCAACCGATCCCGCTCCGCCCGCATGTCCGCGACCCGCGCCTTCTCGCTTTCAAGCGCCCCCTTGAGCGCCGCAACGGTGTCCCGCAAGGCGGGAACGCTGACCGCTTCCGCTTGGGCGGCGAGAAGGTCGCGGCGGGCCGCGTCGTGCTCCTGCTTTAACGCCGCAAGCTCCCCCTCCAACCTATTGATGTGGCGCTCAAACGCTTCGATGACGCCCCCTTCGGAGGGGGTGCTAGAGGGGATGCTGGCGGGGCTGCTAGACGGGGTGCTGTCATCCCCCTCAGCCGGGGCGACCTTGGCGTGCTCGGCGAGGTATTCGATCGGCACCTCGATCCGTGCGAGGCCGTCGTTGCCGGGTTTACGATGCCAACGCTTGCGGCGAACCAAGGCCCGCGCACTATTGCCGCCGATGCCAAGCAAGCCAGCAATCTCGGCGTAGCTCAGGAGCTTCGTGTCGGACATGGCGGCCCCTCTAGAGGGACCGCGCGAGGGGGTGCTGGCGGGGGGCTCGATTCCCCTCACGAGGCCCCGCGAGACGCCCCGCGAGAGGGTGCGCTTAAGACGGTTAGCGAGCCATTAAGCGGGTCGCTCGAATTCGCCGGAACCCCGCCGCTCTGGGTCCATCCACTGCGAAACAGGGCTGTTTCCTTGACGGAATCGGCAAATCACTCCGCGATGCCGCGGGGCGCGATCCGTCCGAGTCGCGTCGCGGAGATGATCACGACGGAACCCTGAAAACAACAAACCCGCCGTGAGGGCGGGTTCATGTCCGGCCGGGGCCGGGGAAGATCGTGCGGTGTGGCAACCGCGACCTTCCCCTGAATCGCTGGCTTCCGTCAACGGAGAAACTGCGGTTTCTGCGAGCGGCGGAGCTGTGCCTGTGGATAGCGCCCTCCAGTGGGTCTGAACCGATCCGAGGAGAAGCATGTTCGCAAACGCTATGGTCGCGGCGATTGATGCCGCGCGCACGCTCACCCAGCTCGATCATTTATCAACAGATATCTGGAGGGCGTGGGGCGCCGGCCAGATCGGCGACGAGGCGCAGCTGCTCGCCATGCAGCTCGAGGCCCGCAGGAAGGCCGTACGCGGCGACATCAAGCCGGTGGGTATCCCACCTGGCCGGGCCTCGATCTTCCCGCCCAGGCGGCCACAGCAGGCTCCTGTGCGAGCTGTGGCTATAGCTCGCCGCCGACATCTGGCGGCAAGCGGTCCGATGCCGCCGGCCTTGGCTGCCAGGTTCACGGTTGGCGAGCTCGCCGTGCTTCGAATCGTCGGTGACGAGGTCCGCGTTGACGGGCTGTGTGGCCTCTGTATCGACGCTATCGCGGCCAGGGCAGGGGTGTGCCGGCGGCTGGCGCGGAATGCCATCCGGCAGGCGGCCCGCCTTGGGCTGCTCACGATCCAGGAGCGGCGCCGCGAGGGCCAGAAGAACCTGCCTAACATCGTCCGGGTCATCAGCCGCGAATGGCTGGCGTGGCTGCGGCTAGGAGCGCGCCGCATGGCTACGAGTCCGGCGAGCGGGGGCACTCTGCGGGCCATGCA
>JBJMPB010000363.1:0-2740 GCA_045803455.1 Gemmatimonadales bacterium
CGATCTCGTCGGCATCAGTCACTTCACCATAGTGCTCGTGACCGGCGACCAGCGCGACGATCCGCATCGCAACACGAGAACCCAGGCCGCCGGCAACGAAACCCGCCACCAGGCCAGCAAGGAGGCCGATCCCAATCAGGACGGCAATACTCCAAAGATCTCGCCAGACCGATGGTCGCCCAGCGTGGGGTTCCATTAGGGAAGCCGAGTGATCAGACGCCGTCATGAGCGTTGTCCTCCTGGTTCCAATGCAAGGAACCAGCTGTCGCGCGCGGCGAAGGTTTGGACCGTGGTGCCATTGTCGCACCCACTGACAAACGAGGGCAAGCGACGGCTTCGGGCATCAGGCTCAGGGCGGTCGCCTTATGCTTGCCGGACCATCCCCGATGCTCGCCGCGTTTGGGGCATATGCTGCAGGAACGGAATCCGGACCTACGAACGATTACGCCTTGGCGAATTGCTCGGCGCTCATCACCTCGATGGCCACAAACGGCTCGTCTCCCTCGACCCAGGCGTCGTGCCCGGGCGGAATGGTGTAGGACTGCCCGGCCCGGATGGTCTGTTCGGTGCCATCGTCGAGGTGAATAGTCGCCTGTCCGGAGACGGCGTACCCGACATGGGAGAGCTGACAGGAGTCGGTGCCTGCTACCGGCTTGATGCACTCCGCCCAGCGCCAGCCCGGTGCAAACGTGAAGCGGCCAATCGTGAAGCCCTCCAGCCGGACGACGTCGACGCGGGTCTTCGGCGGCGTCCGCGTTTCGTCCGGGGTGTCGTGGGATTTCGTTTCCAGTTTGGTGACCGAGACTGGGGTGTCCATCGCTTCCTCCAGTATCTGCAGGTTATTCCGTTGTGCAGGAGTCGCGCGTGCATCTTAGCAGACGTCCTCGGGCAGCACGCGCGGGGCCGTTGGCTTGTGCATCTGCCCCGGCTGTGCCAACGGATGGGGCACCATCATTGACTTACGCCTGCGGCCATCTGCGGGCGTGGCAGTGCAGGGAGACGCCTGATCGCTCCCCGCTCCGGTCGGGAACGGCGCAGGTCATGACGTGATGCAGAGCAGCGAGGAGCGCGCGGACCATCGTGCATCCTTTCTGGGGGCCGACGGACAACCGCCCTCGAGGGTACGGCAAGTAGCCCAAGCAGGCTATACCCCAGGGGGACAAACGGGTCCGGGGCGATCCTCCCGTCCTAGCCCGTTCGGCGCCCACGTGCTGGTGGTGGCATGCACGCGGTAACTGTGCGCTTCGGCTCAGGGCCGTTTACTTACCGCGCTCAGAGAAACGCCAGCTTCAGGCAGGGACCGGCTCGACAAGCAGCACCAGGATGGCGGACAGCTTGGCGGCTAGTTTCTGGAAACGGGGCTGGTCTCGCTCGTCCATCTGTTGGATGGCGATGGACAGGGCCGCGGACAGTGCGAACAAATCGTCCGTCGTGAGATCGAGGCGAGGATCGGGCGTGCGCCACGCCATGGCTCGGCTCCTTTCCACCCGCAGCCGGTACCGCGCGGAGCCTCCCCCAAGAGAGCCGCTACGGTAGCACGCGGGACCGCAGAGGTCGAGACTGCCGTGGCGAATCCTCTATCCGCCGAGCAGATCGCCGCGGCCATGCAGCGCGCCGCCTGGGCTGCCCGAGGCCGTTTGCTCTGATCCCGCCCTGCCGCCCATCGTCAGGCATCCCCTCGCCGGGCTGGCGGTTCTGGCGTTTTCAGCCAGCGGCGCCGGCGGTTGTCACGGCGCTGCGGGCGGACGGGGCAGCACGCCACCGTGCGCCCGGATGCTTCCTCGATCAGGACCAGCTCACCCTGGCGGATGCCCAGCAGGAGCAGATGACTGAGGAACGGGGTCAGGGTCGAGGGGTGCGCATAGACATCGGGGAGCCGGCCGAGGGTGCGGACACGCGCCCCCGTGTGATGTTCAACGCGATACCAACGCGGCCCGTGCACCGTGCTTTCCCCTGCGTCGTGCTCATCCCCTCCCCTCGGGGAGGGGCCATGGTCGCCACATGCACGGGCCGCTGGTCCGGCGTCCGGCGTGACTATGCTCCTCGTGCGCACAGGATGTGCCAGGATCAGACGCCGCGTCGAGTTTCCACGTGGCGCCGGCTAACGATAGGTGGCTGCACATCGGCTGGGTTAGGGTAGTGGGCGAACCCGAAGAGTGTGACGTGCTCTACGATCCCGCGACCGATCAGGGACGCTTGCGGGCGAACCGGTGAGCGCCCGGATGAGACGCCGGTGGTTGTGCGGTTGCGGCAAGAGCGCGCCCGGGCAGGAGAAGGCGGGTTGCAATAAGCGAGGCTTGGCGACAAGAATGGGCAGACCTCATGACCGCGTTCGATCTTGCGCGGGACAGCGAGAATCCGATCAAGACAGAAATCGAGCGCCGCGGGCTTCGCGTCGAAGAAACGAACTGGGTCGAGGATGGCGAGGTCTGGGAACGAGCAAAACTCATCGCTGGCGCGGGGAAGATCGTCGCCATCGGTCGCGCGTCAACCCAACGGCACGCGGTCGCGTTGGCCCTGCGGCGGGTGCTGGAAGCAGAGCGACGGGCGCGCCCTGGCCGTTGCGGTTGACAGCATGCTGCCCCTTCGGCGACGGCCTCAGGCGTCGGCGCGGGGCCGTTTACTCTTTGGTAGGCTGGGGCTTGTGGAGGGCCAACGATGCCGCACCGCCACGAAGCACCAGCTGCAACCAAACGGCCAGCGCGCGGGCAACGGTCGGCTCGACGGCGCAACCGGCAGC
>JBJMPB010000398.1:0-4218 GCA_045803455.1 Gemmatimonadales bacterium
GTTCCGGGCTCAGGATCCTGCCCTCGACACGGCAGCCGATGCGTTAGATTTAGAAATCGTGGATTGACGCGGTGTTAAGAGTCTAGGGTCAAGGATTCCCACCATGGCAGGATTGCCCGAAGGCATGGCAGATCTTCAGCAACTCTTTCAGCTGGGCCAGCAGATGCAGGGCCGGCTGCAGCAGCTTCAGACCGAGCTGGCCAACCGGACCATCGAGACCTCCTCCGGCGGCGGCATGGTGAAGATCACCGCAGACGGCCGTGGCACAGTACGGGCAGTATGGATCGATCCGGCCGTATTTCAGGATCATGATGCCGAATTTCTCAGTGATCTCGTGCTGACTGCGGTCGCCGAGGCTCAGCGCCGGGCAGCCGAGATGCTTCAGAGCGAAATGCGGAAGGTGCCCTCACTGCCATTTGGCTCTCCTTTCTGACCGGTGAGCGCGATCGACGAGCTGATCACCGAGCTTGCCAGGCTTCCCGGAATCGGGCGGAAGACGGCGCAGCGGCTCACCTTTCATCTTCTTCAGCAACCACCGGAACAGGCCGGGCGGCTCGCCTCGGCGCTCGCTTCCGTGACCGAGCGGGTCCGGCCCTGCAGTGAGTGTGGTAACCTCACTGAGGACCAGCCCTGTGCCATCTGCCAGGATCCTCGGCGAGATGCCGGTGTGGTCTGTGTAGTGGAGGAGCCCTCCACGGTGGGCGTGGTGGACCGCTCGACCGACTTCCGCGGCCGCTACCACGTTCTGGGCGGACATCTGTCGCCGCTCGACGGAATCGGTCCGGAGTCGCTTCGGCTGGACAGCCTGGTGCAGCGGGTGCGCCAGGGTGGGGTGCGAGAAGTGATTCTGGCGACCAATCCGTCGATGGAAGGCGAGGTCACCGCCACCTACATTCAGCAGCTGCTGTCCGGCATGGGGGTTCGGGTTACCCGCTTGGCGCGAGGGCTTCCCATGGGTGGAGACCTGGAATACATCGACGGCGTGACGTTGGCACACGCCCTGGTTGCCCGGCAGGACGTTGGCTGATGCGGTCGCGCGCCTGGGTGTTCGCCGGAGGAGTGATGCTGGGTGTGACCGGTGGCTGGCTCCTGGCCCAGCAGCGGCTTACCTATCACCGGCGGGACCTCTTCAGCCCCAGGCCGCTCCGGCGACTGGCCGCGCTGGGCTTTCTGGCAGGGCAGAACGAGGTGGAAACCGTTCGGTTGTTGCGGGACTACCTAGCCTGGGAACGGCAGCCGATGCTCCGAAGACGGGCCGAGGCCATTGTACGGCGTATGGAGGCGACTCTGGCATGAGACAGAGCCGGTGAGCGGCGCTTCGAGCTGGTCGTTTCGGGAAGACGACGCCCGAAGGATTCAGACAATCCTCAGCGGTTTCCTCAGCGAATCGAACGCGCGCACTGCGCTGATCGTCGATCGCACCGGCCAGATGGTCTCCACCGCCGGCGAGTCGCCGGCCTTCGATGCCACCGCCTTCGCATCGCTCACCGCCGCCGATTTCAGCGCGAATGATCAGCTGGCCCGGATGCTCGGCGAGTCGGAGTTCGGAGCCCTGTTTCATCAGGGCGAGCGGGAATCGATGTACCTGGCAGATATTGCCCGGCGGGTGATCCTGGTGGTGCTGTTCGACAACCGAACTACGCTGGGACTGGTCAAGCTCCGGGTAAAAACCGCGGTGGTCCAGCTGAATCAGGTGTTCACTGACATGTTCAATCGCGACGGTACCAGCGCGCCCGGGGTAGAGTCGGAGTTTCTGGGCGAGGCGGAAGACGAGATCGACAAACTCTTCGGCTCCTGAGGAAGCAGCCCAATGTCGATGATCAACTACGCCTCGCGCGAGATCAACTGCAAACTGGTGTATTACGGGCCCGGACTCGGTGGCAAAACCACCAATCTGGAGCACGTCTACAACAAGGTGGCTCCCGGCTCCCGGGGAAAGATGATCTCTCTTGCCACCGAGACCGAACGAACCCTCTTCTTCGACTTCCTGCCGGTCGACCTGGGCAACATCCGGGGCTTCAAGGTCAAGTTTCACCTCTACACCGTTCCCGGTCAGGTGTATTACAATGCCTCTCGCAAGTTGATCCTGAAGGGGGTAGACGGCGTGGTGTTCGTGGCCGACAGCCAGATCGAGCGGATGGATGCGAACATCGAGGCCATGCAGAACCTGTACGAGAACATGACCCAGCACGGATACGACGTCACCAAAATTCCCTTTGCCATTCAGTACAACAAGCGCGATCTGCCCAATGCGGCCCCCATCCCCGAATTACAGGCGGCCCTCAACCCCGGGTGGCCGGTAACCGACGCCGGCAAGCAGCGGACCACGCCTGACCCATATCACGATTCCGAGTTTCTCGTAAAGCAGGAGGACGGCCACTGGATCGAGCGGGCGCCCTACTTCGAGGCCGTCGCGCTGACCGGTGAAGGAGTGTTCGACACCCTCAAAGCCATCAGCAAGAACGTCGTCAAAACCTTGGGGTAGGTACCATGTGGACCCTGCCCAACATCATTACTCTGGTCCGGATCTGCTTCACTCCGGTGATCGCGCTGCTTCCGTTCATCGAGGGATACTGGCCCAAGCTGATCGCGTTCATCATCTTCATCATTGCCGCGGTGAGCGACATCTACGACGGGCATCTCGCCCGCAGCCGGAATGAAGTCACCGATCTGGGCAAGCTGCTCGATCCCATCGCCGACAAGCTACTCCTCTTCGCCACCCTGATACCCATCTACTTCATCTCTCGGTGGCGGCACGATCTCTACGACATACCGATCTGGGGCAGCATTCCCCTTTGGGTGTGCCTGTTGTTGATCGGGCGGGAACTGGCCATGACCCTTTTTCGCTGGTGGGCCAGCAAGAAGGGGGTAGTGATCCCTGCCGCCGGCGCCGGCAAGTTGAAGACCGCAATCCAGAATATTTTCGTCGGCGCCGTTATCCTCTGGTTTGCCTTCCGCGACGCGCGCAAGCCTATGGGTTGGGAGCACAATCAATACGCGCAATACTGGAACGAATTCCACGGGGGCTTTGTCGCCGTCACGCTGGCTGTTGCGGCAGCGCTCACCGTCTACTCTTTTGTGCTCTATCTCTACCGCAACCGGCGACTCTTTTCCGACCGAGCTGGGAGCTAGGAGCCCAACCTCTGGACCCGCTTCCGTGAGAGGCCTCCCCGCTCCCGCGCCTAGCTCCCGACTCCTAGCCCCCAGCTCCCAGCTCGCATGAACATCGAGCTTGTCACCATCGGGACCGAGCTCCTCCTCGGGTTCACGGTCGATACCAATGGGGCCGAGCTCGCCCGGAGTCTGGCCGACAACGGCGTGCAGGTGGTCCGCCGGGTGTCGGTGCCCGACCAGCCGGATGCCATTCGGGCCGCGGTGGCCGAAGCTCTCCAGCGCACCGGCGCGGTACTGACCACCGGAGGACTGGGGCCCACCCGCGACGACATGAGTAAGAAAGTGGTGGCCGAACTCTATCAGGCACCCCTCGAGTTCGACGAAAGCGTCTGGGCCAATTTGCTGGAGCGATTTGCCCGGCTGCAACGCCAGCCGGTTCAGAGCAACCGGGGCCAGGCCGAGGTGCCCCGGGGCGCCGTAGTCCTGCGAAACCATTGGGGAACCGCTCCCGGCCTTTGGCTCGAAGGGGCGCCGGGCCTTACCGTGATGTTGCCCGGTGTTCCTCAGGAAATGCGAAAGCTGCTTCAGCACGAGGTGGTGCCCCGCCTTCGGGCAAGAGCCTCCGGAGCGATCATTCGTTCCCGCCAGCTGCGAACCACTGGAATACCGGAGTCCACTCTGGCCGAGCGCCTGGGAGACGTGGAGGAGAAGATCGCTCCGGTCACTCTGGCGTACCTGCCGGGGTACGAAGGGGTGGATCTGCGGCTCACCGCCTGGAACCTTCAGCCCGAGGAGGCAGACCGGACACTCGGCCTGGCGGTCGAGCTGATCCGGGGCCGCGCGGGCGATCCCCTCTATGGAGACGGTGATACGGATCTGGCGGCGCTGGTTCTGGAGCGGGCCAGGGCGGTCGGGGTCCGGATTGCGGTTGCCGAGTCCTGCACCGGAGGGTTGCTGGGCGGGCGCCTCACGGAAATCCCCGGCAGCTCCGATGTCTTTGTCGGCGGGGTGATCGCCTATGACAACGCAGTCAAGGTACAGGCGCTCGGTGTCGGCCAGGCTCTGCTGGATGAGCATGGCGCCGTAAGCGAGCCGGTGGCCTGC
>JBJMPB010000403.1:0-4896 GCA_045803455.1 Gemmatimonadales bacterium
ATTCCGTACCAGGCGTACGGCCAGGACGGCTGAAGATCGATGGCCCACTGGAACTCCGAGGCCGCATCGTCATAGTGGGAGTGACCGCCCATGTCGCCCAGCCGAAGGGAAAGAAAACCCAGCTTCAGATGTAGCACGCCATCGCTGCGGTGAACCTTGGCGGAGTCGATCAGGCGCTTTTCGACGGCGAGAAGACCGAGGGAATCGGAGGTGGATGCGAGGGAGTCGCGGAAGCGCTCCAGCTCGGCTCGATCGGGTGGAGCCTGAGCCGTGATCGAGCGGGGGAACAGTGCCACGATGACGAGGGCGAGAAGGCCGCAGTGCGACTGAAGTTTCGATTTAGAACTGAATTGCAACATCAGCCAGACCTCATTACTCCACGCGCTTACTAAGGAGCTGCGCTTTCCGACCTGCTGCTGCCGACGGAGGCGCGGGGGGATGGATTTGTTTGCGCCTTAGGAGACGCCTCTGGTCCCAGCCGGCCCACATCGCGTGAGCCCGAGGTCCGGGCCCGCCCCCGAAGGAAACTCTGGATGCCCTCGAGCAAACCTTGAGCATACAGCCGCTGCCCCGCAACCGACCGAAGCCGGGCTTCCTGTTCCGGCAGGATCACGAACATTCCTTCACTCAGAGCCGCCGGCATCCAGGTGGGACGGATCAGCGCCAGGTCCGCCCGACCGATCCCTAAATCGGGCAGCCGGAGACGCCGCACCAGCGCCCGCTGCATCTCGGCCGCCAACGGCAGGCTGCGGGGCTGATTGTAGAATACGGTGGTCCCGTTATTGGTGAAGGGGTTGACCCCATCCGGCAGCGCGTTGTTATGGATGGACACGAGGAGCTCCGCCCCGCTGGTATCGGCCACGGTTACCCTGGACCAGAGGTCCACCGCCGTGTCGGCGGTACGAGTCATGATCACGTGAGCCCCCGCCCGTTGCAGCAGCGCGCGCAGCCGCAGGGCCACGGCCAGGTTGGCATCGGCCTCCCGCAAGCCGGTCGGACCGGTTGCACCAAGAGGCGGATGTCCCGGATCGATGGCGATGCGGCGTCCCCGCAGCGGATGGCTGGATGAGATGGTGGGAGGCCGCCGGATCTCGAGCAGGAGATCGTTTCGATCCCACCGGGTGCGGTAACCCCAGACCGGCTGGGTCAGCTCTGCGGTAAAGCTCAGCTCGTCGGTGCCGCTCTGACTCCATCCGAGCCTCTGGATCAGCCCGTCCTTGCCATACCGAATCCAATCCACGTCGGCGACGGCGCTGTAAAACCTGAGCGAGAGGGTATGTTCGCTCTCGATCACCTGGAAGGGGACCCTTTGGGTGAGCGGTATTCGGAGGGCGACCCGGTCCGGCAGACTGCTCAGCGTCACCGAGCCAACTACGGCGCTCGGGGCTGGAATTCCGCTCGGCAGAGGCCTGGCATCCGATGCCGGCACCCACGCGACGGCCTCGGGCGAGAGTCGTATCCGAAGGTCCTCGTTCAGCCGGGCCGTCACCTGGGCTCGTGTACCCGTGGGAAAGAACCATTGATAGGGGCCACCGGGTGTAGCTCTTCCCGGTGTGAGACTATCAGTCTTTCCCGTCCCCGTCGTGTCGTCGTCGAACTCGGTCACCAGGGGCAGGGTATCGAGCAAAGATATCTGCAGGGGCCAGCGGACTCGAACGGTATCTCCATCGACCGTGGCCTCCACGGTTGCCCAACCTGGATCGGGAGACAGGAGATCGGCGTAAGGGGTGGGACAGGAAGCCCCGGTGACGCAGCGCCACACCGCCCGGCCGAGTACTTGGATGAGGGCGGGGGAGGGACCGCGGAGGATGGGTCCGGGGTTGGGGCCCAGCGCCTGACCTCGGACTACGCCAACAAACCTGATTTCATCAGGCGTCCGCAGCTTGGTGGTGTCGTGCTCGAAGGCCCGAATGGCGGGGAGGACTTCTTCCGGCTGGCGTTGGGGACGCAGCTGGACGCTGGACCCGTCGAGCAGATGCAGCCGAACGTCGGCGCCCTCCGAAGCGCGGACTGACAACGTGACATACTCGTCCCGGCCGATCCATGCCTGTCCCCGAGGTGTCAGCGACATGGTATCGATCCAAGCCCGGCCCGAGCTCACTTCGCCGGGCACGAAGCGCGGATCGCGTCGCACCAGGTAGTTGATCACGCTGGAGTCCTGCCCCCGGAAAGCCTCGATCCTGAACTGCATGACACTGTCTGGGGGAAATGGGATCCAGGCCAACCACGCGCCATTGTCTGCCACCCGAACCCGGCTGCCGTTGATACTCAGTCGTACGTCTGGCCCGGACACCGATCCGAGCAGAAAGCTCGAGTCACGAACCCGAACTCGGTCCTCTGCAGCGGGATACACGACGCGAAGTGCGATAGGGGGTGCTTG
This sequence comes from Gemmatimonadales bacterium, assembly GCA_045803455.1. GTDB lineage: Bacteria > Gemmatimonadota > Gemmatimonadetes > Gemmatimonadales > GWC2-71-9 > CAVVWJ01. The sequence goes on from JBJMPB010000403.1 coordinate 2,381, forward strand.
CGGCAGAGCAGCGGCTGGCGCGATGCAAAGCAGCCACAGCGCCGACACGAGCGTTCGCTGGAACGGCATGCTGCAAGGTAAACGTTGACTATGACTTACGCCAAGGCAGCGTTGACGCGTTTCATACCGCTCCCTAGATTCGTCAGACCTCGAACGCCCTGACGGACGGAAGGACAGCGTGGAATGATCAACGCCTCGGTACGCGTCTCCGTCTTTGGCAAGACCGACCTGGGCCGCACCCGCGATCACAACGAGGACACCTTCCTCGTCGCCGACCTGAGCACCGGCAACGCCAGCCTCCAGCCTGAAGTTCGCAATCATCAGATCGGCCCCCGGGGCTCCTTGTTCATGGTAGCCGACGGCATGGGTGGGGCGGCCGCCGGGGAGCTGGCCAGCGCCATGGCGGCCGACGTCATCCACCGGCATATGGCCACCGCGTGGGCCCACGATGGCAACCCCGCCGCTTCCCGGTTTGCTTTTCGGATGAGGGAGGCGGTCGAGCTGGCCAACGCAGAGATCTACGCCTACGCCCGGGAGCACCCGGAGGTGCGGGGGATGGGCACGACTGTGACGGCCGCCGGGATTTTCGGCAGTGACCTCTACCTGGCGCAGATCGGCGACAGCCGCGCCTACCTGGTCCGGGGAAACGAGGCAATTCAACTGACCAAGGACCAGAGTCTGATGCAGCGCCTGGTGGACGCGGGCGAGCTGACCGAGACAGAGGCCGAACAGAGCGAGCGGCGCAACATCATCCTGCAGGCCCTCGGCCCCGACCCGCGGGTGAAGGTGGATCTCACCCATCAACCGGTGCGGCGGGGTGACACTCTGATACTTTGCTCCGATGGACTGTCCGGGCTGGTCCGCCGGGAAGAGTTTGGCGGTCTGGCCCAACAGCACCGCGATCCGCAGGCCCTGTGCGCGGCGCTCATCGACCTGGCGAATGAGCGGGGTGGGCCCGACAACATCACCGTCATCACCGCACGGTTCGAAGGCGAAGGCTTGCCGGAAGCCGCTGGGGAAGACGGGGTAGGTTACCAGAGTTACCGGATTTCCGCCCCCACCAACCAGCAGGACTCCGACAACGCCGCTGACCCCTCTAACTCCCCCAGTGATGCCGGCACCATCGCGCTGGACCGGCTGCGCAATCTTGGCCTGATCATGCTGTTGGTTGGCGTCGTCATGCTTCTGCTCGCCGTGTGGCGATAGGATTTGACCACCCCCTCGAGCGCGCCCGCCGAGTCAGCCTTCACTTCCCCACTGCATCCTCGTCTATCCTGGATAGCCGCGATCGCCTTTGCTTCCGGGTTTCCCTTTGGCCTGATCAACGAAACAGTTCCGATCTACCTGCGCAGCAGCGGCGCGAGCCTGGTGGAGATTGGCCACCTGGCCAAGCTCAGTCTGCCCTGGAGCCTCAAGTGGCTTTGGGCCCCGCTGGTAGACCGGCACGGCAGCAGACGGCGATGGATCATCGCCTGCCTGCTCGGGCTGGCCGGCCTGAGCTTCGCGCTAGGAAGCTTCCCGGCAGGACGCCTGAATGCGGTTTTCTGGATTGTGCTCACCGGTATCGTCGTGCTCTCGGCAACGCAGGACATCGCGATCGACGCATACACGATTCAGTCCACCACCACGCGCGAGCTGGGCGTGGCAAACTCGGTTCGTATCACCCTCTACCGGGGTGCTCTGTTGTGCGCGGGAGGATTGCTGGTGTGGTTGGCCGGTCGGATCGGCTGGTCGTCGAGCCTCAGAGTCGGGGCTGGCGTGCTCGCCGTGCTGGCGCTGTGCGCGTCGGTTCTCCCGCCAATCGATCGCGCCAGCGGACACGCTCACACCGTGTGGGAGCCGATCCGGGCGCTCTTTGCCAGACCCGGCATCGGCGCCGTGATCCTGTTTGCCTTGATTTTCAAGTTCGATATAGCGGCGCTGGAGCCGATGATGCGCCCGTTCTGGGTCGACAGCGGCCTGACGCTGGAACAGATCGGCGCCGTGATCACCTCCGGCCGATTGGTCGCAACCATCGCGGGCGCGGCGCTGGGCGGCGTATTCACCACGCGCTATGGTATCTTCACCGGGCTCTGGGTGTTGGGGTTGGTTCAGGCTCTCTCCGGTTTGATCTACTGGGGCACAGCCCTCGGGGTGCAGCAGAATGTGTTGGCCGGTAGCGGTGGGCTCGGCGGCAAGGGGCTGATAGTTGGGGCAGCGTACTTCGAGAGTTTTGCCGCGGGACTGGGGACCTCGGCCTACCTTGCCTTCCTGATGTCTGTTTGCGAGAAGCGCTACGCCGCAACTCAGTTCGCGGTTCTCTCCGCGCTGCTGGCGCTCACTCGGTGGATTGCCGGCGATCTCTCCGGTGCGCTGGCCGAGCGATTGGGGTACGCCAGCTACTTTCTGGTCACCTTTTTTCTGGGCTTACCGGCGTTCGCGCTGATTCCCCGCTTGAGGCACGCGAGTCGAACATGAGGAGTCAGCTCAGCGCGGCTTGGTGAACCGTTGCCCAAGCCATCGCGCCACCGCCTCCT
>JBJMPB010000477.1:0-2809 GCA_045803455.1 Gemmatimonadales bacterium
CCTTGGCCGCGCCCACGGGATCGTTTCCCGCCAACACCAGTCCGGTTGGCCCCGCCAGATGGTCGTCCAGTCCCGCCACCGAGTTGGCTGCCAAAGCGCGCTGAGCCAGGGTGTTCTTCACCACCACATAACTCACGCCCGCGGCCCGGAGCCGGCGGCGGAACTCCGTCATCCGGAGCACGTTGAGGCCGGTGAAGTCGGTGATGTACAGGTTGGGCGAGGCCCGGAGCTGCTCCGTGAGGCTCTCCACCGTCTCCTGACGCTCGGTCTTGTTCATTTGTACCCCGACGTCTCGAGCCGTACGCCTGGTCCCATGGTGCTGGAGACGGTGGCCGAACGGATGTAAGTGCCCTTGGCCGCTGCCGGCTTGACCCGGGCGATGGTGTCCATGAACGCCTGCACATTGGCCGCGAGCTGATCCTTGCTGAACGAGACCTTGCCCACCGGCGCGTGCACGTTGCCGCTCTTGTCCACCCGGAACTCGATCTTACCGGCCTTGATCTCGCGGACGGCCCGGCCCACATCCATAGTGACTGTGCCGGCCTTCGGGTTTGGCATCAGGCCTCGGGGACCGAGCACTCGCCCCAGCGCCCCGAGTTGGCCCATGACGTCAGGCGTCGCCACGATGACGTCAGTATCCAGCCAGCCGTCCTTGATCTTCTGGATGTACTCGATACCCACGAAGTCGGCGCCCGCGGCTTCGGCTTCTCGGACCCGATCGCCCTGGGTTATCACTAACACGCGAACCGACTTCCCGGTTCCATGGGGCAAAACCACCGTCCCCCTGACCACCTGGTCGGCGTGGCGGGGATCCACCCCCAGGTTCACGGCCACATCCACCGTCTCGTCGAACTTGGCGAAGGAGGAGTCCTTCACCAGGCCAACGGCGTCGGGAATCGGATACTGTCGGGCCCGGTCCACCTTGGCCACGGCCGCGCGGAACTTCTTGCCCCGGGCCGCCATCAGTCCACCACCTCCAGCCCCATGGAGCGGGCGGTGCCCGCGACCATCCGCATGGCGCTGTCCAGGTCGGTTGCGTTGAGATCGGCCATCTTGATCTCGGCGATCTTCCGGACCTGCGCCCGGGTGACCCGGCCGACCTTGGTCCGGTTGGGCTGGCCGCTCCCCTTCTCGATCCCGGCTTCCTTAAGAAGGAGGTTCGGGGCCGGCGGCGTCTTGGTTATAAAGGTGAATGTCCGATCGGCGAAGATCGTCACCACGCACGGGATAACCATCCCGCTCTGGCTCTGGGTCCTCGCATTGAACTGCTTCACGAACTCCATGATGTTGACGCCGTGAGGCCCGAGCGCGGTACCGACCGGCGGGGCCGGCGTGGCCGCCCCTGCGGGGCACTGCAGCTTGACCACGGCGTTGATCTTCTTGGCCATCTTATCTCCTTAGCGTCTGCCGGTCAGGGCGACTCCCGCGATAACCCGCGCGGTAGCGGTTGGTCGGACAAGCGGTCTGCCGGTCAGGCGGTCGGTAGCTCCTCGTTGAACCAGCTCTCTGACCGCCCGACCGACCGTCCGCCCGGCTCTAGTGTCCCCTTAACTGCAAATAGTCCAGCTCGACTGCCGTGGGCCGTCCGAACAGGCTCACCGAAACCCGCACCTTCCCCTTGTCCGCCAGCACCTCTTCCACCGTGCCACTGAAGTCGGAGAACGGGCCCTCGGTGATCTCGACCACCTGGCCGATCAGGAACGGGATCTCCTCCTTCGGCTCTGCCTCCGCCACGGCCTCGGCGATGCCGAGGAGGCGGTTAACCTCGTCCTGCCGGAGTGGCTGGGGCATCTTGCCGGTGCCCACGAACTTGATCACGCCCTGAATGCTGTTCACCACGTGGAGCGCTTCCTGGCTCATTGCCATTTCGACCAGCACGTAGCCGGGATACAGCTTCCGCTCGACGTTGACCTTCTTGCCGTTCTTGATCTCGATCACTTCCTGGACCGGGACCAGCGCCTGGCGGATGAGCTTTGTCTCGGCCGGACGAGGGTCCTCCTCGATCCGCCGCTGCAGCAGGCCGCGCACCTTGTTCTCGTGACCGGCAGTGGTCTGTATGGCGTACCAGCGATATTCCATTTAGTAACCAGTCGGGACTCGGGAGTCGGGAGTCGGGAGTGACCAGCCCCTCCTGACTCCAGGCTCCTGATGCCTGACTCCTGACTCGTTAACGCGCAATCCGGGCTACTCCCTCAACGAGAATCAGCTGCAGCACGTAATCCATCAGCCCGATCGTGAGTCCCAACACGATCGAGAGCACGATGATCATCCGGGTGGCCTTGACCAGCTCGGGCCGAGTGGGCCAGGTGACCTTCCGGAGCTCCTCGCGGACGGCGCGGAGGAATCCCGCCGTGCGAGGCACCCACCCGATCAGCCTGCTGGACCGTGTGCTGACTGCGGTGTCCACGTTTACTTGGACTCCTTGTGCACCCGGTGAGTGTCGCACCGGGGGCAATACTTCCGCCGTTCAACGCGCTCCGGGTGCTTCCGCTTGTTCTTATCGGCAAAGAAGTTGCGGTTTTTGCACTCGGTGCATTCGAGAATGATCTTATCTCGTGGCATCTTCGTTCTCTAAGGTCAGAGTCAGGAATCTGGAGTCGGAATCGTCGGGTGCGTTCCCGACTCCCGACTCCCAGCTCCCGACTACTTCAAGATCTTGGTGACCACGCCGGCGCCCACCGTCCGGCCGCCTTCGCGGATGGCAAACCGCAGCCCCTCGTCCATCGCGATCGGCGTGATCAGCTCGATCGTCATCTGCACGTTGTCCCCCGGCATCACCATCTCCACCCCACCCGGCAGCTCCACACTC
>JBJMPB010000481.1:0-2529 GCA_045803455.1 Gemmatimonadales bacterium
CCGGCGAAACCGGCGCCGACGATCACGACATGCGGAGAATTGTCCACGGGTGCGGGCGTTCGATCAAGAGTCATTCTGGTTCAAGCCTTCATCCGGATTGCGAATGGCATGCGTTGTCCGACGCTCCTACCCGTCATTGGACAGATGACGCCAAACTGCTTGGTGAGGCCTGTACCCTTGCCGCCCACCGTGCCCGCCTCAACATCTCCCTGACCAGATCATCACATTCCTCCAACGAGCGCCGCCTCGATATCGCCCAATTGCTTCCGGTGCGTGATGAAGTGGCTGCCCTTGACGGCGAAGACAAAACCTTCCGGCGTTTCCGCGTGCCAGCGCCGAAAGGTCTCCAGGCTTTGCAGCCGATAGAAGGTGGCATTGATCTCCACCGAGTTGAACCGGCGTCCGATATAGTCCAGTTCCAGCCGATGCGTCAGGCCCGGCGGGTAGAAGACGGTGCGCCAGGTCGGGTAGGTCCAGCCCGAAGTTCCGATGCGGACGGCATCCAACATGCTCTGTAGTCTCCTCACGCGGGACTCTCCGGAACCGGCGCCGAAAGCCTCGACCCCGCAATTCCCCGCTGCTCGGTCTGTTGCCACCGCGACAACCAATTTCTGGGCAATGAATTCGGGAGAGCGATATGGTGGACGTTCCGCGCAAGGTGGCTGCGGTGGCGGCAGGGATGGCGACGTTTGCCGCGTTGAACTGGGTCATGGCGCAAGCCTCCCGGCGGCAGCGATACGCCGATGCGCGCCTGGGACGGCTGGAAAGCCGGTGGTATGAGGTCCAGGGGCTGCGGATGCACGCGCTGGCCTCGACCGATCCGCCGCGGTGGCGGGAGGCTCCGGTCGTGCTGGTTCATGGGCTGGGCGTCTCCAGCCGCTACATGGTCCCGATCGCCCGGCATCTTGCCCCTGACCTCCAGGTTTTTGCACCCGACCTGCCGGGCTTCGGGTGGAGCGACAAGCCGGGCCATGTCCTGACCATACGGCAACTGGCCGATGCGCTGGCAGCCTGGATGAGTGCTGCCGGCCTGGAGCGCGCGATGTTCATCGGCAATTCGCTGGGTTGCGAGATCCTGGCCGAACTGGCGCTGCGCCACCCGGAGCGGGTCGTGTCCCTGGTCCTGCAAGGACCCACACCGGAACCGGCGGCTCGCACCGCCTCCCAGCAGATCTGGCGCTACATCGTGACCGGCCAGTACGAGCGATCACCGCTGAGTTGGGTATCCGCATCGGACTACATGATCTGCGGCGTTCGGCGGTTTGTCCAAACCTTTCGCTACATGCTGGAGGACAGGATCGAGGACAAGCTGCCGACGGTTCGGCATCCCTGCCTGGTCGTCCGGGGCACCCGCGACCGCATCGTCTCGCAGGAGTGGGCGGAGGAAGCCGCCCGTCTGCTGCCCAGTGGCCGCCTGACGATCGTCCCGGGCGCCGCGCACGCCATCAACTTCTCCTACCCGCGCGAGTTCAGGCGGGCGATCCTGCCGTTCCTGGTGGACTCGTCTTCCCAGCCGGTGGCAAAGACCGCCGCTCCGATGAGCGAAGGCGTCTTGCACTATGAATAAGCTGTCCCGGCGCCGGCAAGCCGTTGTGTCCTGATCCTCTCGCGCGCCGGGCGCGCCTGGCGCGCCTGGGCATGGTTTCTTGCCGGATCGCACTCCCGAGCAGCAGCGGGGCGGTCGAGCCGAGCACCTCTGCAAATTTTTTTCAGTGACAGACGGAGTCACGATAGCAGGAAATGCGCCAAGCCCTGGACACGCTCGAACCGGCCTGCTGAGAATCGGTTCCGAGGCCTCTTGGCAGCCTTCCATGATCGAAGCCGGGACTGACTTGGCAGGAATCACGGACTTCCTTTCCCGGGACGTGCTCTGAGCAAAGAGTGGAACCCCTGATTGGTAGTCCTGTTGAGGCGACACCATCCGCCCTGAGGATGCATTGTAAGGAGAGCCCAGATGACGCCGAACGATGAAGGCAAGACGGTTGTGCCTGAGGTAAAGGATCGTACCCAGAACCAGCCCTCCCAGGGATCCGGCACAGGAAGCGGCAGCTCTAAGCCGGTTTTCCGGGAGCCCGGCCAGAATGTGAAGCAAAGTGAAATCGACGCCACCAAAGCGGCAAAAGAACGCATGAAGGCGGATCAGTCCGGCGACAAGGAGTTGCCCTGACCCAGGCATTTCCTCGGCATGCTGCTGAGGGTGTCCAAGAAAGACATCCAAGCAGCCGGTATCCCCTAACCCTCTCTGGAGCCTAACCACCCGGCAATGCCGTTCCCACCCCTCCCCCCTGCGTTGTCCGAAACCTTATCCGCCCGAGGCTTTACCGAGCCGACGGCGGTTCAGGCAGCCGTGCTGCAGCCGGAGGCGGTTGGACGCGACCTGCTGGTCTCGGCACAGACCGGCTCGGGCAAGACCGTCGCCTATGGCCTGAGCGCGGCGCCGGATCTCGTCGATGGCAACATGGGTGACCGAAGGTCCCGTCCACCCCGCATGCTGGTCATCGCTCCGACCCGGGAGCTGGCGCTACAAGT
>JBJMPB010000480.1:0-4368 GCA_045803455.1 Gemmatimonadales bacterium
TGCGAACTTCCGAGAATCGCGGTTAGACGAACTTCGGAGAACGCCCCTTTCTACGAAAGTTGGGTGAATAGGCCTCGGCGGAATAAGGGCTCACTCGTAATGTTTGGTTTGAGGCCATAGCTCCCGGATCGGGACCTTCGGTTTCCTGGCCACGTACACCGGCACCTCGTTCTCCTCAGGCATGCAGTAGCGGCAAGTGATGGTAGCGGCCCTCGCAACGCCGTCGTAGACCTGCTCGACCTCGCCGTGAAGAAAGCCAACGGTTATCATTGTTTCCCCCGTGCATCTGCCTGGTCCCCAGAGATAGTAGTTGTTGTGCCCGCTTATGGCTGGCGGTAGGTCATAGCGACCGCCCAAGAAGTTCAGCGCGCTCGCCTCTCCGTAGTTGGAGGTGAAGATGCATGCCTGCGATCTCTGTGCGGCGGGAAGGCCCTCGTAGGCTTCCGCCACGGTCTGGGTCATAGTCTCCCACCCGAACCGGTCCCCGAGATACTGGGGAAACGCTCCCTGCGTCTGCTGCCCTGCGGAAGCGTTACCGGCGCCGCTCATGAATCCGTAGGCAGCGGCGAACGTGGCCGGAGGCAGGATCGGCATCGCCAGGGGCGCCAGCAGGACGCCACTTATGAGGAGCAGCGCTACGTAGAGCCACTTGAGCAGTTCCCCTGCGCGACCGCCGATGCGCTCGACGACGATCGCCCCTCCGGCGAAGAGCGTAGGGTAGGCCGGCGCGAGGAAGTAGGGCTTGGCCCCGAGGAGCGCGAAGATGAAGAAAGGGACCACGAAGGTCCATCCCAAAGCCCGGTATGGTTTGCCGCTTTGTGTACTCAGATAGAAGTAGAGGCCGGCGATGGAGAGTGGCAGCGTCAGGGGGTTCATCCCGGGAATCTGACCAAGGAGGAATTCCAAAGGTCCGCCCGAACCCTCGTAGTTGGCGAAGAACTCGAGGGTAGGCCAGCCGTTCGCCAGGTTCCACAGCACGTAAGGCAACAGGAAAGCGAATGCGATCGCCCCTCCCATCCAGATCCACTTGGTACGGAAGTGGCCGCGGGCGGGGGTGAGCAGCAACCCAACCACGACCGCGAGCCCAAGGAAGAGCATAGTAACCTTGGTGGTGAGACCTATGCCGGCGACCAACCCGAATAGGAGCCACAGCCGGGCATCGTCTCGCTTGAGGATGAGGATCAAGACGTATGAGGCCAGAGCCCACCACAGCTCGTCCAATGCGTCCATCGAGAAGAGCGAGCCGGTAGCCAGGAACGTGACGGCTACGAGACTGGTCAAGGCTCCCAGGGCCTGGGCGAAGCGCCCTCCCCCCAGCTCACGTGCCATCAGCCCCGTCAGAAGGACGATCAGCGCGCTGGCGAGGGCAGGGACGACGTGTATGATCCATAGAGCGTCGCCCCCGAGTACGCCCAGTAACTTAGCCAGCAAAGCGATGAGCGGTGGGAAGTCCACGTAGCCGAACGCCAGATGACGTCCAGCCTCTATGTAGTAGAGCTCGTCGCGGAAGTAGCCGTAGTTGCCTGAGACGAGCATATGCCCCACAAAGTCCGCGAGCGATAGGCCTACCAGCAGGCCAATAGCCCCCGCCGGCGAACTCTGCGGGACGGCACTCCTGGTACGGGTAGGACGCGCAGCATCGTTCATCATCCGCTCCTGAGCCGCCACAGCTGCTTGTACTCCTGGCCGACTTGGCGATCCTCCAGCATCGTTGAGGCCCGCTCATCGGAGAGCTTCGGGCATCCGTCCACGCCCAGCAGTCTACTCGACGTACCGCCTCGCGATATGCACGGGATCCTCAGCGAAATTCGCAGAAACCCGATTCCACGCAGTTGGGTCAATAAGGTGCTGTGCTCTAGGGTGCCTGCGCGTCCCTGGGCACCGCATCGGGACGCAGCCATATCGAGACGTGGGCCGGTTGCATCGTCTCCGTCACCACCCGGACCAGGTCGTCGCTCACGGCATCCAAGTCTGTCTCGTCCCTCAACCTGGCGGAGAATGACTCCAGGGTCTTCCTCGCGTCGTACTTCCTTCTGTAGAAGCGTCGATCGATGAATGACTGGATGCGACGCCTCAAGGGGTTGAACAGCGCTGCTATCATCAGGGTGGAGGCCACCACAACGAAGGTTGACCTCTCGCCGGTTAGTAAGACGAAGATCCTCTGCAACAGGACGATGTCAGCGACGTAGACTGCGAGCAACATAGCCGTGAGAGCACCATATACGAGGGTACGGTTTATGATCCTGTCTATGTTGTAGAGGCGGTACCTCAAGACAGCGATACCTATGGCTATCGGCAAACCCGCAAGACCCACCATGGTGAGTACGAAGCCAATCTCCCCAAGCCACTGTATGCCAGTCGCCTCTGAGACGCTGAAGTCGAGTACGGCACCGCCGACCAAGACTACGGTGGCGTAGGTGAACCACTTGAGCTGCTGGCGTTCCACCCCCTGGGAGCGGCGGAAGCGAATGATCAGCGAGCTGATTGACGCGAAGAAAACGAAGAGCAGCAGACCGCTCAGGACGGCACCGAGGGGGCCGGCATCTAGGTCGATGCTGGTCACCCCGATGGGGTTGGCGACGGTGCGCCCATTGGGCATCTGCAGGGTGGGGCTGAGCGCCCCCAGCACGGCGTAGGCCGCGGTCAGGCCGACCGCCAGCCAGGTCACCGGCCGCCAGCGGGGTGACAGCGACCGGCCGGTCGGGAACAGCAGCAGCGGGAACACCAGCGCCAGCTGGATCGTAGGAAGCCAGATCCAGTTCTGGATCCAGATCCCGACCAGCGGGCCCGGCAGCGATCCCGGATGGGCGTTGGCGTACCTGGCGTAGACATCGGCCAGTCCGGCGACCATCGTCAGCAGCCCGACGGCCGTGAAGATCCAACCGATGATATTGCCGGGGCGGCGGGCCAGGATGAGGCAGCCGACGACCAGGTAGGCCGCGAACACCACCCACAGCAGGACCTCCTCTGGGTGGCCGGCGTCACGGCGGTCGGCGACCCCCAGCGCGAGCCCGGCGGCGTTGCCGAGCAGGCCGAGGACCAGCAGCCCCCAGGCCACCCAGGCCGAACGGTCGGGCACCGCTGCCGCCTTAGCTTCTGTTGAGCTGCTCACTTACCCTCCAGGACGTCCGCGCCCTTCCTACCGTAGGACCATCCCGAGATCGTTACGAACTCTGCGCGAGGACGATAGGGAGCCAACCTGACAGGTCGATTCGGTGTCTGCGCCGAGAGCGGTCGCCACCAGGTGCCAGGAAGCTATAGGTTCACCGGCCGGCTACCCGCGAGCCAGTGCGGGCGGCGTGGTCGCGCGGACGTATCCTGAGCTGGTCGCGCGACGCTGTCTCCCGCAATCTTGCAGCGTCAAGGGCTGGCAGATCGCCATCGCCCGTGCTGTCGAGCCGATCGGCCTCTCCGGGCCAGCAGCCATCCCACCGACGCGGCCAGCACCGCCCACCGCAGCGGCCGGGCCGCTGGCCAAGCTGGGGCGGTGAACTCGGCCTCTACCAGCGGGACCTTCAGGTGCCGGGCCAGGCCCTGGCCAGCCTCCAGCATCACCCCTCTGCTGTTCCAGGTGAACAGCGGCCGGGCGACCGGCGCGATCAGGTTCATCCAGGGCCTGGTGGTGTGCACGTCCCACAGGTAGCGGACGGTGGTGACCTCCCCTTCCTGATCCAGCAGCCATCGGCCGGTGCCAACCAGATCCCCCTCGGCCCGCAGCTCCAGCTCGCGGGGCGGATCCACCCGGGCGATCGTGGCCTCAAAGACCAACCGCATGGGGAGGCGGCCCTTAATCCCGTAGCGAACCCGGGCGCCGACGCCTTGGTCATCGCCGGGAGTCAGGATCTGGACCTCATGGACGCCCGGATACCAGACAGATAGCTGCTCCAGGTCGCTGATCGCGGCCCATACCCGTTCGATCTGGGCCGAAAGCTGCCAGGTCGAGATGTAGTGATATTCGGCGGCCATCGTGACCTCCCGTGGGTTCCTTGGTGGGACGGACCGGCGGCGGGTTCCACCTGGTTCTAGCCGCTGCCCGCTACGAGAGGGTTACGGTCACCGTGACGAGAATAGTCAATGCGTCTATCTGGCCATCAGATCGGAGCTCGCCACCGCTGGGCTGTTCGTAACGATTGGCGGACGGTGGGCGTGGATGCTGGGCCATGACCAAGCCGCGCCGAAGAGCGGTAGCCCGCTTGGGAGATTGGAAGAGGCCCGCCGGGAGGCAGAAAACGACCCGGCCGTCCATGCAGGGAGCGTGAGTGCCATGGCCAGCCGAGACAACCAGCTCGCCGAGGACCAGGTCCAGCTTGCCGCCGGCCGGGATCTGGCCAACTGGGCCACCGCGGTCCGTAGGCTGCAGGTCAGCCA
>JBJMPB010000570.1:0-3163 GCA_045803455.1 Gemmatimonadales bacterium
ACTCCGTGGACCCGACCGAACGTGTTGTGTGATCTGACTACCCCTGGTCCCGTACTAACCTGTTGTCTGTCCCCACTCACTTGCTGCCTTTACCGGCCTTCTTGTCCTTCCGGGCCGGTACTACAGACTTCGACTTGGTTGCCGCTTCCGGAGGCTCGAGCACGAACGTGGCCCGCGCCTCGGTTCCCTTCACTGCCGCGACCAGCGTGCGTCTGCCCTCTTTGCTCGCCGGCGTCCACCGGGTGTGAGCTCGCCCGCGAGCATCAGTCATCACTCGAGCCGGGCTGACGCTGCCGAACTTGGTGGTGAACGCCACCGGTTGATCGGCGACCGGGTTGCCGTACGCGTCAGTCAGATCCACATCGAGTGACTGCACCGCCCTGGTTGAGGTTCCCGGCTTGGGAGTCACGAAGGCCAGGTTAGCGGGAGCCGCCGCCCGGGCTCGGGCCGTAATCTCCAGTGGCCGATCAATCCCCTCTACTCTCACCTTCAGGTGCTGAGTCCCGGTGGAGTGCCCCAGCATCCAGGGCAGCTTTGCCCGGCCAGTGGCATCGGTGACAAGCACGCTGTCGCTCACCGAGCCGGCTTGCGGCTCCAGAGTGAGCGGCACGCCGGGAACCTCGTTCTCCGCCGGGTCCAGCACTTTGATCTCCACCGCGGGCCGGAGGGGCTGTCCCACCGTCCCCTCGTACTTGGTGTTGCCGACCACCGCAGCTTTAGCCGGCGCTCCGGCCACTGCATGGGCGGTAACCACAAAGCGAGGCACGGTCCTGGCGCTTCCTACCTGGACATAGGCTCGCTGCTCTCCGCTCCGCGGACCGAGGGTCCAGCGGGCTCGGGTCTCGCCCAGAGAGTCGGTTCGTGATTCAGCCGCCACGACGCTGCCATCCTCCGCCGCGGACCACGCCACCGGCACATCCGCGAGAGCCACCCCGCTGGTATCCGTCACTCGCACCGTTACCGGCTCGGCCAGCGTGGAGCTCACCGGTCCGCGGAGCTCTTCGCTTACCACCGTCAGCCGGGTATTTGCCGCTACCGGCTCAGCTTCTGCGGTCACCACCGTCGGTGTCGCTACTCCATCAGCCATCACTGACAGGGTCTGACGCCCAGGCGATCCTCCGAGTATCCAACTCGCGCGAGCCACGCCCTGTGCATCTGACGAGTCGGCCTGAGGCTCGGCTCGACCTTCGTTCTCCTGCAGGACAAACCGCACCGATATTCCCGGAACCGGCCGTCCACTGCGGGAGACCACCTGCACCGACACCGGCTGTGCCACCCGGCGCCCGGCCGGGGCGCGCTGTCCGTCTCCCGAGAGCAGGGTCAACGACGAGGGCACGGGGTACACTTCCACCGGCAGCTGCGTCGCCATCGCGTTGTTGCTGGCGGTGAACACCGTCTTTCCCGGTGCCACTCCCGTTGCGTTTCCCAGGCTGTCGACGCTGGCCACCGATGGGTCGGCGGAACGCCACCGTACGGCTGCCCCCTGGATCTCGTGGCCTCTGGCATCGACCAGATTGGCCGCCACTTTGCCCTGATCGCCTTCCGGCATCCGGAAGGCCGTGTCTCCGATGATCCGCAAGGCTGCCGGGTGCTGCTGCACCAGCACGTGGGCGCGCACCGTCTTGTTGCCCACCGTGACCATGATGACGGTCGCTCCACCGCCTTGAGCGATCACCGTTCCCGCGCTATCCACCGACGCTACCGTCGTGTCGCTGCTATTCCACAGCGTGGGGGCACCAGGTAAAGCGTTCCCCCGCGTGTCTGTTGCCGTCACCGCCAGCTGGATCGTGTCACCAATCGAGGTCGCCGTGTCCGCCGTGGGCGTGACTCCGACCCATCTCACGGTGCTGACGCCCAGCGAGTCCGCCTCGAACTTGGCCTTGAGCGAGTGGGTGTACGAGAGAATCGACACCAGACCCGCTCCTGCCGAGATCACGCCGGCACCCCACCGCCAGGCATTGCTGATCAAGCCCTGAGGCGGCAGGACTTTAGTTATCGCCGGCTTGGGTACCACTACCGGTGCTGGTTTACTCCATCCGGTCACAGAGCGGCACCCTTTCTTCGCCCGCCATTTCTCCGTCGCCGTCGGTCTTCGGGAGCTCCGCGCCATTCAGCGCGCCGACAAAGACGACGCAGCTCCGACCGGGCCGCGCACGATGAGTTGCCTTGGCACGCCACCCTCCCGGGCCGGCGCCCAGAATCTGGATCTTCACATCCGCACCCGGGTCCACCTGCAACGCCTCCAGGGTGCTCGCGAACCCGGGGTGCGACGCCCGATACTTGTCCTGGGCGGCGACCATTGTCCGCAGTGAGCTCTTGAGCATCGATGCCGGCGTCGCCTGCCACGCTGCGCCCACAGTCTGGGCCGGAGCGCCGCTAGGCGCCCCGAGTCCCAGTCCGAGAACCAGGGCGTGGGCTGCGAGTTGTCCAGCTCGAGACATCGCTCCTCCTGCTTTCGGACTAGCGGACCACGCTGACGAGGGTTCAGCCGCTCGTCTGTCCCTCACGTACCGAAGGCTTTGAGGCACAGGTAGTTTCGGCAAGAACCCGTAAAGTCTCAATTCATAGGAATGTGACAGCGTATAGAATGCAGGCAGTGCTAAAACGGCAGGAACGGCAGAACGGCAGAATCAGTTGTGCGGCAGGAGTCTACGTCATGCAGGCGATCGCAGCGGCAGACTGCAGCGGCTCACATGAGTCGGTACTTGGGTCCACTCCCACCTTCTCGAGGCGACCATCGCGGGCCCACGACGTCCGTGGCCTTGCAATCGACACAGTTGGGCGCGTTGACCCGGAGCTGTCCGTCGACCACCTCATAGACACCGGCCGGACAGAGGTGGGAGTAGAATTGGGCAAGCTCGGAACTCACATCCTCGCCCACCAGTAGGTGGGAAGGAATGGTGTCGCGAGTCGCATTTCCTGACTTGAACACGGCATCCAGCTTACCGAAGGTGAGCACGCCGTCAGGGCTGAAAGGCATTGCTCCATTGGTTGCCCGGGGCACCGAGGCATCCGACGGCATAGCAATTCTGGCGCCGGGAAACCGGCCTCCAGTCAGAGTCATCAGTCCCGCCTTGGCCCCTCCCAGATAAAATCCGTCCTTGAAGGCGAGCCTCATGTTTCGGGTGCGATACAGGTCGCGGGCGATATAGCTGTCGGCCAC
>JBJMPB010000504.1:0-3225 GCA_045803455.1 Gemmatimonadales bacterium
CCCACCCTGACCACCTTCGTGCACACCAAAACCGATTGGCTGGTGAATACGCCGGTGACCTACCGCTATCTGGATGCCGGCTGGGCGCAGTACGCGATAGGCAAGGGAGAGGTCAACAGCTGGATTGTGAGCGAGATCGCACTGGCCAAGCGCAAGGGGCTGGGGCTGGTGATCGGGATGAACGTGATCGCCGGAAGCAATGCTAACGGCGGGATAAGAGGCTACTACCCTGGTTACTATGCGATGAGTGCCACCCAGCTCAAGAGCTGGGGAACGGCCCTTCTCAACCAGAGCTATGGCTGTGCCTTCTTCATGTGGCAGTACAATTCTTCGTATTACAATCGCACCGACATCAAGGCTGCCATGGCCGCCCTCTCGCTGAAGGCCAAGGCTCATCCCAAAACTTCCTGTCAGCAGTAATCGGGGTATTCCTCACACTGCAAGAGGCCGGCCCATTCGGGCCGGCCTCTTGCTTTCGGGGTGAGAACGTCAAACGTGATCGACAGCGGCCGGAACTCCACTCTCCCGCGCGCAGTGAGCACAGCAGAAGAACGTCCCCTCCGCTTCGATCCCATGTCCCACGATCTTGCAGCCACAGTGCTCGCAGACCGGCGCCAGTTTGTGGATGGCGCACTCAAAGCTGTCGAACGTGTGGGTCTGCCCGGCCGTGATCACCTGGAACGACATGTGATAATCGTTCCCGCACACCTCACATCGAGCCATTGAAGACCTCCTGATCCAGGCCGCCCCATGCGGCCACACCGAAGAGTGGCTCGTCTGCTCTGGAATTTCCAGCGTCGATGCTCAGGGTTCGTTGCTATTCCGCCGTGCCTCCATCAGCTGAGCCAGGTTGGCCGGCCGGGTGCCGAGCAGAGCCCCGGTGAGGCTCACGTAGATTGCGGCCCCGTTCGGCCCGAACTCGGTGGCTTGCGGATAGGAGATGATCCACCCCCGGGGCTTGGCTCGGAGCGCCGAGATACCCTGGTACGCCAAGCGACTGGCTGGTGGCCCCATTCCCTGGGGGTTGGGACCGACCACCTTGCCCGCGGCAAACCGTGCGCCGGCGAAGGAGGCACCCAGCAGACCGGCGGCAATCACCAACAGCAGGAAGAGTGCCCGCATGGGACTCCGTCAGTTGAGGTTCACCCGCGTCGCTTGAAGAACTGCACAGCCCGCTCGTGCCTCTCTGCCGCGGCGCGAGTCTTGAATGTGCCCAGGTTGCGCCGCTTTCCCGTCCGGGAGTCTTTTTTCCTGGAGTACAGACGGTACTCCCCACTGCGCAATTTTCGAATCATCCTGCTGCTTCCTTCAGCTGTTTCCACATACCCATAACCCGCCCGTCCGGATCCTCGAACAGGGACAGCTCACCAACTCCAGGGACGTCCATTTTGTCAACCAGGATCTTTCCCCCTGCCTGGCGGATTTTGTCGCTGAATCGATCCAGGTCATCGACATCAATGTAGAGCGCCAGCTTGGCCGGCCAGGGCCCGGCTTGCGGCTTCATGATGCCTCCGGCAATTCCGCCGGGTCCGCCGGGCTCGACCAGCTGATAGTTGAGCGCCGGGAGCGGACGAATGTTCCAGCCGAATACCGCACGGTAGAATTCCGCGATCCCGACGGGATCCTCCGACCAGAACTCCCAGTGCACCACCGGTTGACCCATGATTCCTTCCCGCTAGTGTGCTAGATCTCATTCTTCACTTGATCACGACGGCGGTTCCGCTCGCGCTCACCATGAGCATCCCGCCGCCTGAGCCCATGGTGATGGTCTCATAGTCGAGGTCGACGCCGACCACGGCGTTCCCTCCCAGCCGCGCCGCCTCTTCCTGCATCTCCCCCAGGGCAATGTTCTTGGCCTTGCGCAGCTCCTCTTCGTACGCGGCGGAACGGCCTCCCACGATGTCTCTGATGCCGGCAAACAGATCACGGAAGATGTTGGCCCCCAGGATGGCCTCGCCACTGACCAGGCCGAGATATTGAGAGATGGCTCGGCCCTCGAGGCTGGGCGTGGTGACGACGAGCATGTGACTCCTCATTGTTCGGTTGATCCAGTATCCGGAGCAGCAGCTCGAAGATAGGCGGACTGGCCGCCGTACGAGCGACTCCTCGCCTATTTCATATGGATTAAGGCCTCGAAGGAGTACGAATAGGCGTCTTTGCCAGAATCCAGCCTGCCGCGAGAGCGATCAGGTAGAGTAGCACGCCGATCAGATAGACCACGCCCCCAATGAGCTGGTCCCGCTCCAGCAGTCCCCAGTTGCCCAGCAGCCACGCCCAGTCGTGCTCGCCACCGCCCACCAGCGGCAAGGCCTGCAGCCGTGCGTCCCGGATATACACCGAGATATTCCAGCAATTCTGGCCCAGCCACCAGAGCGGAACCGTGGCCCCGTGCAGATCCCCCTGCCGCCACAGCGCCCCAGCGAATACCGAGGGCATGATAAGCTGCATCAGTGTCCCGCCCATCACCCCCAGTGTCTCGCCGCCGGGAGCGAAGACCAGATGTCCGCTCTCGTGAATCGCCAGGTCGAGACTGTCGAGCCAGCGATAGGTACCCGGAGACCGAAGACAGATCCAGCCGTACACCGCAAGGACCAAGGTCAGTCCGAGGCGCCACCGAAACGCCGCGGGGGAGGAATCAGCCTGGGGCGGCATACGCCGGCTCACACCAGAGTTGCGCCGGCGTGCGCCAATAGATCCCGCAATACTGACCGGTGGCAGTTCCGCTCGTCATCACAGAAGCAGCCGACTGAGAGATTGGCCTGGACGCTGAGGGCGGCCAGGAGGTCGACCACATGTGACGCGGGCGCCTGCGACATCTCAGACCGATATCGCCGAGCGAAGGTCTCCCACCGGCGGCCGGTCAGCGGCTGAGAGCGTGCCCACCTGAGCAGTTCGGCACTGGGCGCCAGTTCCGGGAGCCAGAGATCGTAGTAGTTCAAGCGAGCATAGTCCGCCTTGGCTACGCCGCGAGGAGGACGCCGCACCGTACCCAGCCTGATGCCTTCTCCAGGGGCACGAGGGGAACCGAGTTGGACGATGCGAATCCCGTGTCTGATGCTAGTACGCGGTGATGTCGAAGAGGGCCAGCCGCCAGTCGGGAGAGTAGTAGAGGGTCGTCACCACACTGGCGCGCCCCCCCTTCCCTACGGCATAACAGGCGCGGGAGACCGGCGAGGATAGCCAGCTGATCTTTCGGCCACTGACATCGTCGCAGCCCAATGATTG
>JBJMPB010000005.1:0-2821 GCA_045803455.1 Gemmatimonadales bacterium
GTCAACCCCGGCGCCTGCGGCTTCGACCGCTGGCTGTCGGCGCCGAACTTCTACGACAACGACCCCATCCTCAGCCGCGAGGGCAAGGCGGTCGTGCTCAAGGGCGAAAGCTCCGTCGTCACCGCCGACGCCGCCGCCGAGTTCATTCGGGCGCAGGTGAAGGCCGGCAAGCCGTTTTTGGCCGTGGTGTGGTTCGGCTCGCCGCACTTGCCGCACCAGGCCAGCCCGGAGGACTACGCCGCCTACGCCCGGCACGGCGAGAAGAAGGCCAACTACTACGGCGAGATCGCCGGGCTCGACCGGGCCGTCGGCAAGCTGCGCGAGGAGCTGCGGTCGCTCGGCGTCCGCGAGGACACGCTGTTGTGGTACTGCAGCGACAACGGCGGCATCGCCGACGTGAGCGTCACCGGCGGCCGGAAGCAGAAGGGGAGCATCTACGAGGGTGGGCTCCGCGTCCCGGGCATCATCGAATGGCCGGCGCGGATTGTCAGGCCGAGGGTCACTGCCGTGCCGTCGAACACGGTGGACATCTACCCTAACGCGGCAAAGCCGCAACCAAAGAGGGAAAACGCAGAAGAGGCGTTCAGCGGCAAGAATGGTGTGGTTGAGGCACCGTTCCGGAGCAGAACGCCATGCAGAACACGAACCCGTTCGTCGTCAAGTTCGCTGCTACCATTATCGCCGTACTGGGCTGCTGTGATCGAGTGATCTTCAAGGGGTATCTACCCTTCGGCGACGACGGGCATCTCAACCGTTTTGTCGATCATACCCTCGGCATGGCCCGCAAAGACTTCATCCCCTTCCTCGAAGGTAAATCCGACGAACTGGTGGCCCACGCCAAAACCCTCGCCGAGCAAAACGACGCCCCTTACCAGTACCTGCCGGGTCGCCACCGCAAGGAGGACATCGTCCAGCACACCATCCGCGAGCGTCGTCTCAGTGAGGGTCTGGTGTGCGTGCTCTGCTGCCTGGAGAATTGCCGCTCTGTCAAGCTCTGCTATGGCAAAGGCCGCCCCAGGCTGGCCTTTACCTGGCGCAAGCAGCGTGTTCTGTACTTCTACTTCCTTGATCCTGTGTTCGGCTTGCGTCACGTCCGTGTGCAGACCTGGTTCCCCTTCACCACCCAGGTCTACGTCAACGGCCACGACTGGCTGGCCCGGCAACTTCAGCAGGCTGGTGTCGGCTTCGTGCAGCACGACAACGCCTTCACCCAGCTGGACGATCCGCAAAAGGCCCAGGAGCTGGCCGATGGCTTTGTCAAGCTCCCCTGGGCACAACTGCTGGACGACTGGACGCGGCAAGTCAACCCGCTGCTTTGGCAAGACTGGCTTGTCGGCAGGGACTTCTACTGGGTCATCGACCAGGCCGAATACAGCACCGACGTGCTCTTCAAGGACCAGCAGAGCCTGGCTGGGCTCTACCCGCGGCTGCTCGACCACGCTGCCTTGAACTTCTCGGCCCAGGACATCCTGAGCTTCCTGGGCAGACGCCTGCACCCGCGTTTCGACGGCGAGGTGCTGACCGAGTGCAAGAAGGATCGCTGGCCGGGGGCCAGGATCAAGCACCGGGTCAAGAACAATTGGCTGAAGATGTACGACAAGTTCGGCCAGGTCTTGCGCATCGAGACAGTCATCAACAACCCGCGCGAGTTCAAGGTCCGCCGCCGCAAGCAGAGGAAGGGACGCTGGCAGATGGTGTGGTGCGCGATGAACAAAGGGGTGAGCAACTTCTATCACTACCAGGAGGTGGCGCGCTCGGCCAACAGCCGTTACCTGGAGGCGTTGGCGGTGGTGGACGATCCCCAGCCGGCGTATCGGCGGGTGGAGGAGATGGCCCGGCCCAAGATGCACAAAGGCCGCAGCTACGCCGGGTTCAACCCGGCGCGAAAGCAAGACGTCGGGCTGTTCAAAGCCGTAATGCAAGGCGGCCAGGCCTTGCAAGGCTTCCGCAATGCGGACATCCGCCGGGCCTTGTACGGCGAGGCCAAGGAGCCGGCCCAGCGCCGTCGGGAGTCGGCTGCGGTGGGCCGGCAACTGAAGCGTTTGCACGTCCGCGGGCTGATCGCCAAGGTGCCGCGCAGCCGTCGCTGGCGCGTCACCGCCAAGGGGCACAGCTTGATGGGCGCCGTCGTCCGCTTGTATCATCTCGGCCTCCCAGCTGCCGCGTAGGCCGCTTCACCGCCGGATCAAACATGCGCGCACGGTGCGAAGAAGTTACACCCAAAGACTCTACTTCACCCTGTTCGGCGAGCCCAGGTTCATCGACGAGCCGGTGGGCCGTCTCCTGCGCGACCGCTGGTCGCTGCCGATCTGGCGGCGGTTTGCCGAGCGGCTCCCCGCTGGCAAGCGCCTGGACGCGACACTCCTCAAGCAAGCGAAGGCCGCCACGGCCACCGATGAGCAGCTCACGACGGGCTACGTGATCACACGGGACCCGGCATTCCTGGTGCGGGCCCTGCGCGACGCGTGCGAAGAGCTGGAAGGCGGCTGGCAGTTCCGCGGCGGCGAGGCCGGCGGGGCGAACGATCACTTCTCCGTGCCGGGGCAGGCCGCACTCAGCCAGATGTACCTCGGCAGCGCCCTGACCTGGCTGCGGCCAGCCAGCATCGTGCCGCCGCTGGCCGTAAGCTGGCAGGGGCTCGACGCCGACGTGGCGGCGTGCGTCCGCACGGCGACGCCCGCGGCCCTCCGCGTGACGGCTTACAACTTTGCCGAGAAACCGCGGAAAGTCCGCATGCGCATCTGGGAGCTGGCTCCTGGTCAGTATCAGCTCCGCCAAGGGACCGCGGACAAGGATGAGCAACTGGAAGGGAAACCGGCCA